>JACQED010000626.1 GCA_016200785.1 Chloroflexota bacterium | reverse complement strand
CCAATCCGAGGCCGCGATCTTCACCAGCCAGCCAGCGCCATACGGATCGCGATTCACCAGGCCGGGGTCGCGCAGGACTGCCTCGTTGCGTGCCGCGACCGTTCCGCTGACAGGCGCGATGAGATCGCCGACCATCTTCGCCGCTTCCAAACTGCCGACGGCCTCGCCGCGTCGCACTGGAAAGCCGACGGCCTGCAAGGAGACATAGGCCATGTCGCCAAGCGACTCGAGGCCAAGCGCGTCGAGGCCGACGGTCACGGTATCGCCGTCATGTCGCGCCCAGAGATGGCTGGCGCGGTCGTAGTAAAGATCGGGAGGAAAAGAATAGTCGCTCATGTCTCATCAACGCATCGAAAGCACTTCACGCCCAATTCGACAATCTTTTTCTGGTAGGCTTCGACTGCCGCCGCGCCGGTGAGCAGGTGACCGCCTTCGGCGTGGAGGTTCGTCGGGCGCACTTTGACCAGCCAGCCCGCGCCGTACGGGTCTTTGTTGACCAGCAGAACATCGCGCTTGAAACCGGCCTCGTTCGTCTCGACGATCTCCCCTGTGAAGGGCATCGGGAACGGGCCGACCCACTTCGCGGACTCGATTGTGGCCGCGCTCTTGCCCTGCGCGACGATCTTGCCCGGCTTCTTGAACGAGATGTTGACCAACTTTCCGCCGCGCGTCTGCGCCACGTCGGTCATGCCGAGAATCGCCACGTCGCCCTCGAAGCGAATCCACACATCGCGTTCGAGGTCGAAGTAGCAGTCTTCGGGAATGTCGCAACCGTAGTAGATCATTGACTTCAAACTCCAAACTTCAAACTCCGAATTCCAAACTCGAAACGCGCCTTTGAAGTTTGAGTTTTGAAGCTTGGAGTTACTCGCACTTGATCCCTTGCTCATTCAGAAACTTCTGATACGCCTCTGTGCCAGCCGCGCCGGTCAGAAGGTCGGCAGAGTCGGCCTCCCAGTTGTCGGGCTTGATTCTGATGAACCAGCCTTCGCCGTAGGGATCGGTGTTCAGGAGGCCGGGCTTTGGCTTGAGCGCGGTGTTGACTTCGAGTACGGTGCCGTTCACAGGCGCGGTCACCGGGCCGACCCACTTGCCGCTTTCGACCGTGCCCGCGCTCTTGCCCTTCTTGACTGATTTGCCGGCCTCCTTCGGCGTGGCGGAGATGATGGACTTGGCAAGATGCTGGGCAACGTCGGTGATGCCGATGACCAGCGTGCCGTCGGCCTCGCGCCGGGCCCAGGTGTGTTTTTCGACCCAATAATAGAGGTCTTCGGGAAGGTTGCAGTTGTTGACGGATGTCATGTTGTCTCCGATGTGAAGCTCGAAACTCCAAACTTCAAACTCCCAACTTCAAAGGCTGTCGTCTGGATTGGAAGTTTGATCTTTGGAGTTGGGAGCATCGATTTCCGCTTCCTGCGGATGTTTGTCTTCTAGATGATAAAGCAGTTGATCAAAAGCTACAAGCGCGATCTCGGCTTTGTATTCTTCGAGAAAGCGAGGGTCTTTGTAGCGGGGCTTCACGGCGTGTTGATATTTCAAGCCGCACATCGGGCACTCGACGATGTACTTCATCTTTCCCGTCTCCACGTCGTGCTCGGTCGTCACCCGGTCGAGATGCGCTTCGCCGAGGTGGCGGTGGAGTTTCATGCGGGAGTCTGAAAAATCGCAGTGAGGGCAGTTCATAAACTCAAAACTCCAAACTTCAAATCTCAAACGCCGCTGTCGGAGCCTTCACTTTGAAGTTTGATCTTTGGAGTTTGTAGTTGTTCTGTTAGTTTCCTCGCCGTCGCCCCGCTGATGTTCTCGATTAGCCCCATCAACGCCGCGCCAGCCGCCGTGCCCTGCACCTGATCGGTATCAATGTTACGCCCGACGAGGCCGACTTGCACCAGGTCGTTCAATCGCTCCGTCACCGCCAATCTGCCGAGGCCGGAGGCTGTTTCGAGTTCGGCGGTGGATGCGGTGGTGTGTGTGGAAAGGAACGACAGAATGGCAAAGTTCGTCGCGTCGGCGGCGGCGCGCAGAGAGCGCAGCGTCATCTCGCGCGCGGCCGAGTTCAATTCGCCGTTTTGCTGTGAGGCGAGCCACGCGCCGGTGCCGGACTCCAGCCGGTCGAGCCGGTCGATCATCCGCGCGATGTCGCGCAAGCGAAGGGCGAGCGCCGTGGAGAGGTCTTGGAGGCCTTGTGCCAACGGAAAACTCCAAACTCCAAAGATTAAACTTCAAACTCGCTTAGGCCGGAACGGCATTTTGAAGTTGGGAGTTTGATGTTTGAAGTTCTTCACCCATGGCTTCCGCAATTAACTGAATCACGTCCTTCACTTCAATCTTGCCCTCGTTGCCGGTCGTCTTCACCGCGTCGGTGTACATCACCACGTCCTTTGGGCAGGCGACGACGAAGAGGAGCGGCTTGTCGGGCTTCGCGCCATTGCCGCCGTGGCCGTTCAGCGTCGCGAGCGCAGCCAGCGCCTCGCGGATGCGGTTTTCCGCCGGGCGCTCACCGGGCGGCGTCGTGCCCATCCAGATTTGACCGCCGCCGGCGCCACAGCAGTATGAGTTCTCTTTGTTGCGGGGCATCTCGACGAACTCACAGCCGGTCGCCTGAATCAACGCGCGAGGCGGATTGAAGCCCTTGTTGTACCGTCCGAGATAGCACGGATCGTGAAACGTAACGCGGTAGTCGAGTTTCTTGGCGAGTTTGATCTGGCCTTCGTCAATCAGTTGCGCCAGAAGCCGAGTGTAATGAATTGTGTCCCACTTGCCGCCGTAGTCCGGGTATTCGTTCTTTAGCGCGTTCAGGGTGTGCGGGTCGGTGGTGATGACGCGCTGGAAGTTGCATTTGCTCATCGCCGCGATGTTCTGCTCGGCCAGTTGCTCGAACAGCCCTTCTTCGCCCACGCGCCGCACGTCGTTGCCGGAGTTGCGCTCGCCATCGTAAAGAATGCCGAAGTCCACCCCCGCACTCTTCAGAACGCGCGCCACCGTCCGCGTGATCTCCTGAACTCGCGCGTCAAACGAAGCATAGTCGCCGACGAACCACAGAAACTCCATCGCCTCTTTGCGAGCATCTTTGATCTTGAAGTCGAGAGTCGCCGCCCACTTCGCGCGGTTGCGCGCCGCCTGCCCGAACGAGTTGCCTGTCTTGCCGATCTTCTCCAGCGTGGATTGAATCCCGCTGTCGAGTTCCGCGCCGTCGTTCACCATCCGGCGGCGAATGTCCACGATGTCGGCCATCGGTTCGTTGCCGACAGGGCACACCCGCACACAGGCGAAACAGGTGGTGCAGGCCCACACTGCTTCGGGGCTAATGGCGAACTCTGTCAGCGGCGGCGACGCGGCTCCGCCGGCAAAGCCGGTGAAGTTTTCGTTCAGCCAATAGCGTTTGTTGATTTCGAGCGCGGATGGACTCAGCGGGCGGAGCGAGTTGTGCGCCGGGCAAACGTCCTGACAGCGATTGCACATGATGCAGGCGTAAGCGTCCATCAGGCGCGGCCACGCGAGGTCGGCAAGAGTCGCCGCGCCGGGGGCGAGGTCGGGCGGCGCGCCCGGCGGAACTGCGGGATCGAGGTGGCCGCGTTCGCCCTGTTTCGCCAGCCCGAGGTTCACCGGCGCGGCGATGATGTGAACGTGTTTGCTGATGATGAAGTACGGGAGAAAGACGACGATGAGGCCAATTGCGATCCACCACGAGGCATGAATGGCCGACGTGAAGGCCGAAGGTGGCAGAGCGCGCAGGGCGAATGAGAGCGCGCTGGCGAAGGGTTGCATCGGGTTGATGATGCTGCGCTCCGCCAATCGAAGCGCTTGCCCGGTGAAGCGCGATCCGACGTGCAAAAGGATAAAGCCGCCGACGACGAGCGAGTCGCGTTTGACGCCGCCCTTTTCGACAGCCGGATATAGAAGCACGTCTTTATTGAATTCCAGCCGTTTATCTTTGGCGATGAATCGGCGGACGAGAAACACGACGACGCCGAGGAGCACGCCGATGCTTAACACGTCGCCGAGGAAATTCAACGGGCCGATGATGCCCGTCGAGACTTCAGCAGTGGAGTAGCCGGGGAGGAAGCCTTCGAGGAGATCGTTGAGGTTGACGAGGAGGTAGTACGAGAAGCCGAAGAAGATGAAGGCGTGAAAGGTGGTGAGGATGAGGCGTGATTTGTAGACCGGCGTTTGCAAGCCGACTTCGAGAAAGGCTTTGACGGCCTGCGGGATCAGGTTTTGGAATTTCGAGGCCGCTCGCCCGCGTCGGACGATGCGGTACATATTGAAGAAGCCCCACAGCGTTATGCTGCCGAAGACGGCGACCATCAAGACGAAGATTGTTCTTTCGGTGAGAGCCAGCACGAGATGAACTCCAAATTTCAAATATCAAATTCCAAACTTCAAATTTGAGCTTTGAAGTTTGGAGTTTGGAATTTTGAGTTAGCCCTTGATTTTCTCTGTCAGCGCCGGAAGCAGATCCAGCATGTCGCACGTCGCGCCGTAGTGGGCCACATCGAAGATCGGCGCCTTGGAGTCGGTGTTGACGGCGACGATCGTCTCTGCGCCGCGCATGCCTTCGAGGTGTTCGGGCGCGCCGGAGATGCCGAAAGCGAGATACACTTTGGGCGTCACCGTGAGGCCGGACTTGCCCACCTGCCGCGTCTTGGGCAGCCAGCCCGCATCGGTGATGGGGCGCGAGGACGAGACCGCGCAGCCGAGAGCGTCGGCGAGTTCCTGCGCCAGTTCGATGTTTTCCTGTCCGCCGATGCCGCGCCCGATCGAGACCAGGATCGGCTGTTGCGTGATGTCAACGTCGCCGCCCTCCGGCTCGATCAGTTTGACGAAATTCACTTTCAGATCGTCCAATGGGGCGGGTGAGGCAATTTGCTCGACAGGCGCGGAGCCTTTTCCCGTGTCGGCGGGGAACGCGCCCGCAAGGCACGCGACGATGCACGCTTCGCCGTCGGGCAGGGCCTCGGCTTGAATCTTCCCGCCGTAAATTTGCGAGGTCGCCGCGAGAGTCCCGCCGTCGGCGGCGAGGCCGTTGACGTAGGCGATCAGCGGCAGGTCGGTCATGACCGATAGCCCCGCCGCCAGGTCCATTCCAATCGAAGTGTTGCCGATCATCACCACGCGCGGATTGCGCTCTTGGATCAGCGCAGCCAGCAAACGCCCGTAAGCCTCCGGGTTGAACTGCGCCAGCGCGGCGTCGTCAACGTACAACACCGAATCCGCGCCGATGGACTCCGCCAGCGATTTCACGCCGTTGCCAAGCAGCACGGCGACGGCCTTGCCCCCGAACCCGGCGGCCAATTCCTTTGCCTTGCCGACCATTTCAAAGGTGATGTCGGCCAGCTTGCCGTTCAGGTGTTCGGCGAGAATCAAGATGTCCTTAGCCACGCTTCACCAACCCCTTCTCCGCCAGCAGCGTTGCGATCTTGTCCGCCACTTCTTCGGGGCTGCCTTCCCACATCTCTGCGTGCCCTGCCGACTCTGGCTTGAACATCCGCCGCACCGTCGAGCCTGCCCTCGGTCCTGCGCCTCCGGTAACCTCGTCGATCTTCGCGGTCTTGGCGATCTGGCGGATTTTGCTGACCGGCGCGTATCTCGGCGGCTGGTGCGCCGCCTGCACGCCGACGACCATTGGCAGCGCCACCTCGAACTCGGCCATCACGCCGCCCGCATACTCTTTATGGACGACGGCCTTCCCCTCTTTCACTTGAACGCCGGTCACAACTCCCACGTAGGGCACGCCGAGATGCGCGGCAATCATCGGGCCGATTTGTCCGTCGCGGTCGTCGGCGGCCTGCACGCCAGTGAGCACAATGTCGGGCGACATGCCGCGAATCGCGTCCGCGATCAGCTTGGCCTGCGTGTGAGAGTCAGTGCCGCGCGGGAAGTCACCGGTGATCTTGACCGCTGAGTCCGCGCCTTTGGCGAGGGCAGTGTGAAGGGCGCCGTCGAGTTCGCCGGTTGTGTCAACCCCGATCACAGTCACCGTGCCGCCGGTGGCCTCCTTTGCCAGCACTGCCTCCTCAATCGCGTGTTCGTCGAATTCGTTGAGGACGTACTGGAGCGCATCGTGGTCGAGGCCCGTGCCCTCGGCGTTGATTTCGAGTTCGTCCGTAAGGTTGGGGATTTGCTTGATTGAGACAACGATATTCATCGTAACTCCCAAGTTCAAACTTCAAACTCCCAATTTGAGATTTGGAGTTTGGAGTTTGAAGTTTGTAGTTATCCACGCATGGATTCGTCCAGCAACTCCAAAATATCCCGCACCATTAACTCGTCATTACCGGTGCTCTTGGCCGCGTCTTCGAAGCGTGAGACTTCGAAGGGACAGCACACAGCCAGCACGTCCGCGCCGTACTCGGCGGCTTCGCGCACGCGGCGCTCGGAGAGGCGCATGGTGGTGTGTTCTTTGGTGAAGGAGTCGAGCCACATGCCGCCGCCCCCGCCGCCACAGCAGTAACCGTTTTCGCGACAGCGGCCCATTTCGACGAGTTCGACGCCGGGAATGGCGCGTAGGAGTTGGCGCGGCGCGTCGTATTCGCCGTTGTGACGTCCGAGGTAGCACGGATCGTGGAAGGTCACTTTCAGGTTGATGGGCTTCTTCAGCATCGGCTTGAGTTTGTCGAGATGCTCGACGAGGAAGCGCGTGTAATGGAGCACTTTGAAGTCCGCGCCGAGTTTCGGGTATTCGTTCTTGAAAGCGTTGAACTCGTGCGGGCCAGTCACCACCATGCGGCTGAACTCGTATTTGCTGAACGCGGCGATGTTCTGCTCGGCCAGCATTTCGAACAGGCCCTTCTCGCCTGCCAGTCTTTGCGAGTCCCCGTCGTCTTTCTCCTCGACGCCGAGGATGCCGAAGTCAACGCCGAGAGAGTTGAAAATGCGCGCGGCGGCGCAGGCCGCGTCGTTCCCGCGCGGGTGATACGATGGGTACGAACCGACGTACCAGAGAATGTCCACCGGCCGGCCGAGGTCTTTCATAATCGACACAGGCACGCCTACCTTCTTCGTCCAGTCGGCGCGTTTGCGCTGCGGCTGGCCGAGCGGGTTGCCGTGCTTGGCCGTGTCCTCGAAGGCCTTCTGCAATTCCGGCGGCACGGTCGTGCCCTCCAGCACGGCCTGCTCGCGCACGGCGGGCATGATCTGGATCATGTTCACTTCTTTGGGGCACACGCGCAGGCAGTTCATGCAGGTCGTGCACAGCCACAAGTCGTCGGAGTTGAATAGGTCAACGCCCATCTGCGTCTTGCGGTGAATCTTGCGCGGGCTGTAATCGCCGACGATGTCCACCGGGCAGACGGCGGTGCACTTGGCGCAACCGTAGCACCAGGCGAGCGACTCGCCGCCGGGAAGATCCGTGACTCTGTCCAGATTGTCGACGTCGTAATCCCAGCTCACCCTCTGCTCGAACATCCGGTTCCAATGGCCGGAGATGTCCATGCCCTGGACGACGAGATGCTTGTCTTCGGTGATTGCCTCAGGCTTGACTTTATCGAGACCAACGGCCATGTTCCCTCCAGGAAAACTTCAAACTCCCAACTTCAAATCCCCAACTCAAAAGCTCAAACTGTGACAACCGACTTTACAATTTGAAATTTGGAGTTTGAAATTATCACAACTCGAATCTCCAAATCCCCAACAATCTCCTGGACAATTCCGGCAGCTGCGGCACGACTTTGTTGAACTCCTGCGTCATCCGCAGGCGCAGTGTGGTGTACATGTAGACCGCGTAGACGCACGAAAGAAAAACGTCGATGCCGAATGGGCTACTGTTCACACCGAACTTTGCGAAGCCTGCCGCCTCGCCGGTAGCCCGCACGAACGCCACCGCCACGCCGACCTTCATGTAAGTTTCGCCCGCGTCCCGCCCGTGCAGGTCGTACTGATCTTCGACCACGAGAGGCACTGCGCCCGTGCCCACGCGCGGGTCCCACATCCAGCGCGTCCACAGCCAGCGATCGTCGGGACTGGTAAAGTGCAGAAGTTCCGATGCCAGATCGCACAGGATATTTTCCGGCAGGTCGGCGTCGTCGTGGCCGGGCAGAGGCTTGCGCGCCAGCCGCACGTCGCCCCAGTAGCCCGAGAGACAATCCACGAAACCCTGAAAGCGCTCTTGTGTGGGAGCCGCGCCGTAGAGCAGAAAATCGAACGAATTGCGCAGGCCCTCGACGCTCATCACGTCGATGATTGCGTCGGCTTTGCGGCGCGTGGCGAAGATGGAGCGCAGGATGCCGCGCAATTGCGGTCGTTCGAGTCCCGTCAGCGACTGCGGCGCAAGCAACGCCCGAAAGCGCGCGCTCTTTTGTTCAAGTTCGCCCACGATGTCGCCCAGTTCGGCCCGTTGCGCTTTTTCGAGGGCTTGGGCGATGAACTCCTGGGCGGTGGCGGTGTCAACGACTTGGCCGGTGGCGGACAAAATTCAAACTCCAAACTTCAAACTCCAAACTTCAAACTTCAAACTTCAAACCTCAAATCTGCCAACCCGGCCACAATGTTGGGCCAGCGTCATTATTCGGACTTGCCGAGATTGTTGATCATCGCACTGAGAATCTTGACAATCTCGAGGCATTCGGCGATCAACTCGTCTATTTCAGGCGATTTCGAGATTTCCGCCTCCCTGATCGTTCGCAGCCACAAGCGGCTCTCTTTGCCTTCTTTCCGCCCGATAGCCAGTTTGTGGATTTTGTCTTTCGTGGATTCTGCCCCGTCAGCTTCCTCGACGTTTGCTCCTATCGATGTGCCCGAGCGGATCAACTGTCTTGCAAGCTCTACCCCGGCGACGTCTCTTGGCAGTGTGCGGACAAACTTGACGACTCGAACCCCAAAGAGGAATGTCCGCTCGCGGATGTCGAACGGGACATCTTTGCGTTGAGCCATCTCTCCCTCCGGGAGAAATTCAAACTCCCAACTTCAAACTCCAAAACCTTGCTACGCCGGAGTTTGAGTTTTGAAGTTTGAATTTTGAAATTTGAAATTTGAAATTTGAAGTTTGCGCGTCAGCGCCGCCGCTTTCATCGCCGCCGCGCCGGCCATGGCCATCGTGTCGTCGAGGTCTTTCGGCCCCGCCGCCGCGCCGGCCACGAAGATGCCGGGCACAGAGGTCGCCGTCGGGTCGAGGCCGCCGTGCGGGACTTCGATGAAGTTGTACTTGTTCTGCTTGAGGCCGAGAATCTTCGCCACGTCTTTCGTGCCCCGGCTCGGCTCCATGCCCACCGCCAGCACCACCACGTCCATCGGCACTTCCATCGGGCGGCCCATCGTCGTGTCCTCGCCGCGCACCACCAGCCGGTCGCCCTTGCGGATGATTTCGGTGATGATGCCCTTCACGTACTGGACGCGATACTTTTCCTGGGCCGGCCAGTAGATTTCATTCTCCCAGTAGCCGTACATTCGCATGTCAATGTAGAAAATGAAGACCTTGCAATCGGGAACCTGCTGGCGGATTTCGATGGCCTGCTTGGACGAGATGCCGCAGCAGACCTTCGAGCAATACTCGTTCCCTATCTGCCGGTCGCGCGAGCCGACGCACTGGATGAAGCACACGCGCTGGGGCGGCGTGCCTTTGGAGGGTGTGACGAACTTGTTTTCCTTCAACATCCTCTCCGCGTCGGCCAGCGTGATTACGTCGTCGTACTCGTAGTAGCCGTACATCTGTGTCTCGCGGCCGGGGTCGAAGTGCTGGAAGCCAGTCGCCACGATGATCGCGCCGGCGTTGATTTCCTCGCCTGCGACACCTGCCCCGCCGTTTGCGCCAGCGGCGGGGTTGCCCGACTTGGCGAGCTTCACACGGAAGTCGCCCGCCGCGCCCGAGCAGCTCACGACTTCCGAGCTCAGGCGGATGTCCACCGTCGGATTGGCCTTCGCCGCCGCGATCAATTCGTTCATGGCCTCTTCCGCGTCGCGGAAGTTGTGCGTCAGTGCCGCGTAGTGCTCGTAGATGGGCGTGCCGCCGAGCGCGTCGCGTTTTTCCACGACGACGGCTCTTTGCCCGAGGTCGCCGATGAGCCGCGCCGCTTCCAGCCCCGCCGGCCCGCCGCCGATGATTAGGATGGTGTCTGATGACATTGTCCCTCCGGGAAACTTCAAACTTCAAACTTCAAACTCCAAATCGTCACTTTGAAGTTTGAGTTTTGGAGTTTGGAGTTTATCCAACGTCTTCCCAAGTCAAATACTCTTTCTCGCCGCTCTTCAACTTCTTCAAGTCTTCCTGAAACTCCGCCCATGCCGCCTCGTGGTCGATGCCCATCTTTTCAAGCAAGGGCTTGTAGTCGGTCGAATGCCAGTGGAGTTGGCACACGCGGTAGGGGTGCGCGCCCATCGCCAGGGCGGCGAACTGCGCGTCGGACATCACCGGCACGCCGACGTTGAGGCCGTGCGCCTGGCCGACGAACTGACTCTTGTCCAGAGTCGTCACGCAGCCGGTGTCGTGCGTGATCACTACGTCGGGGTTGGCTTCTTCTTTCATCACTTCGATCTTGCGCCGGGTGGCGAACGAGCGGGTGAAGTCGCGCTGGACGAGAATGTGCCGGAAGCCAAAGCCACAGCAGTCGAACCACGTCGAGTAATCGCGCACTTCCGCGCCGAGGGCCACGATGAGGGCCGAGACGGTCGCCGTGCGCTGGCCGCCGTAAATGTCCGGATCGTAGATGGCGTCTTCCTGCACCAGTTTGTAATAGTGGCAGGCCGGATGGACGGTGACGGCGAGGTTCGAGAAGTCGCGTTTCTGCTTAGCAGCGATGCGGTCGCGGACGGCGTGAATCCATTCGGAGTAGTGGACGATCTCCTCCGGCATGACGAGCGGCTTGCCGAGTTTCTTCATCACGTCGCGGACTTGATGCCGCACTTCGGCGTGATGCATCATCTCTTCGCGCACTTCTTTGTAGTGCCCGTAAGATGTGCCGCAGTGGATCAGCGGATAGTAACCCGTCTCGTACGCCGCCGCGAAGTTGCGCATGGCGACGCCCGCCTGCGCCGCCGCGTTCGACGTAGCCGAAGCGTAATAGTTCCACGCCGTGCAGGAGGTCTGATCGGTCGGGTCGGTGTACTTCAGATCCAGTTTGCGGTTGAGCCAGAAAATCGCAGTCGAGTAACCGGGGATGTGGCCGCACTGGCCGCATGACTTATGATGCCACGTCATCTCCAGTGGAATCTTCTTCTTGCGCCCGAATTTCGTCATCACCTCGACGTACGGCTCCGGCACGCGCTGGACGATCCACTCGCCCTCGGCCTCCAATTCGAAGAGATGATCGTGAAAGTCTTCGGGCGCGTATTCGGCCTGGCGCTCGAACTTGCGCGAGGACTTTGTGTTGACGGCGTTGTACGGAATGACTTCGGCTGTCGCAGTAGCGGTCATAGGAACCTCCTGTGGGAAAACTCCAAACGTCAAAACTCAAACTTCAAACCTGCCGGGCATAATCGGGTGATGGTAGTTTGGAGTTTGGAATTTGTGGTTTGAAGTTTACACTTCGTACCCTGCTTCTTCCAACTTCTCCTCCATCACGTCGTTCAAGATCATGTGGAGGCCTTCGTCCACTTCGGCGATCATGTCCATCACGCCGGTGTTGTGCCAGATGAGGTAGAGTTCGATGATGGTCTTGTCGTCCACCTGCCAGCCGGTCGAGGTGGTGTGCAGGGTTTCGGGCGGGAGGGCCCTGCGCCACAGTTCGAGGTCGGCTGATACCTCGCGCACCTGCGGGCCCCAGTCGGGGAAGGCGTCGGGCTGGAGCATGTCGGGCGAGACCTGCGTGCCGGTGCCCATGATCTTGTAGATGATGCGGGAATAGCCTTCTAGCGCCTGCTTCGCCGACTTGAGACCGTTCTTGACCGCCACTTCGCGCAAGATGGTGATCACGCCGCCGGGTGAATTCTGACGCGGACAGCGGTTGCACGAGAAACACTGCGAGCAGTTCCACACGTCGTCGTTCATCTGCTCGTAGATCAGGTCAATGTCTTCGCGTGCCGCCGCCTGCGCGATCTTGCGCGGCGAGAAATCGTAGAATCGTGCCGAGGGGCAAGCCGCCACGCAGATGCCGCACTCGTAGCACCCATACAGGTAAGACGGGTAGCGCGGGTCGGCCTTTACTTGCTCCCACAGCCGTTCTTTTTCTTGGTAGGCAACGTCGGGATACTTGTCGGCAAATAGGCCCATGAAGTAACTCCGAACTTCAAATTTCAAACTCCAAAGTTCAAACTCCAAACGTCATCTCCGCCGTTTTGAAATTTGAATTTGGGAGTTTGAAGTTTCTTCTAGAAGGCAATCACTGCATCGGCGTTGAGCGCCAACTCGTTGAAGGCCGCGCCGCCGATCATCTCCACGCCGTCGATCAGGTCTTCGAGTTTGACGGGCTGAGTCATGGGGCTTTCGACGCCCGAAACTATCGAGGCGGCGTGTGGCCGCCTTGATCCATCTCAAGTCGAAAAAGCTTTTATTTTCAGCCGCCTAGCGAGTGCACGTAGACCGCAAGCGCCTTCAGCGTGATCGGGTCGAGCCGTCCGGACCATGCCGGCATCACGCCGCCGCGGCCCTTGGCGATCGTGTCCACGACGCTCGCTTCGTCGGAGCCGTAGAGCCAGATGCGGT
>JACQED010000625.1 GCA_016200785.1 Chloroflexota bacterium | reverse complement strand
GCCTTCCCGACGATTGACGAGACGGGCTATCCCTCCGAGGCCGTCCGGCGTTACGGCGAACAATACCTGCCCGAACTGGTTGACCCGTTGGCGACGCGCCACAAGGCGATGCTCGTCAAGGACGGTGAGGACTACGGCGCGGTGGTGGACTCGTGCGGCAACTGCAAATCGGGCGGGACGTTTGTGATGGCCGAGGTGTACTGGCAGGAGCAGGCCGAGGCGATCCGCACGATGACCGGAATGCCGATGGACGCCGAGAAACTGAAGATCATCGGCGAGCGCATCTACAACCTCCAGCGGTGCTACAACATCCTGCACGGCATCTCCCGCGCCGATGACGTTCTGCCCTGGCGCTTCACGCAGATTCCTTCACCCTCCGGCAGCGCGAAGGGAAGCGTCTGCCGCATTGACGTGATGCTGCCCGAATACTATGCTCTGCGGGGATGGGACGCTGAGACCGGCTTCCCGCGCGAAGAGACGCTGGCGCGGCTGGAGCTGTCAGAGGCCTGGGATCGAATCCGTGAGGCCGTGGCCTCGGGAGCGCCGGAGGCCGTTCGCGCCGATCTCGGTTGGGCCGCGCCGTACACCGGGCCGGCGGTGGACGACCTGTGAGCGAGATCGCCGTTCGCGTGCGCTACTTCAACGTGCTGGCGGTCTACGCCGGGACGAAACAGGCCGAGGTCACTCTGCCCGCCGGGACGACCGTGCGCGGGTTGCTAGATCGCCTGGTCGAGACGAACCCCGATGCCTTTCGCCGTGCCCTGGTGCGCGGCGACGCGCTCAGTTCGTATCTGCGCGTGTTCCGCAACGACACACTGGTTGGCGCAGATGGTTTCGACGAGCCTGTCGCCGAGGGAGATCAATTCATGCTCTTCCCGGCGATTGCCGGAGGTGCAGGCGTTTGACCGGATGGCCGATCTCCGGACGACTCTCTTCAACACTGAAATGGCCTCGCCGTTCGTTCTCGCCTCCGGGCCGCTGTCCTACGACGCGCACGGCTTGCGGGCGGCGTTCCGCGCGGGCGGGGTGACGACCAAGACCCTGCGGCTGGAGCGGGCCGTCAATCCCATACCCCACATGGTGCTGCCCGCCGTGCTGTTCGATGATCCAACGCGCGATGGACAACCCGAGGCCGCTGCCGCGGCTCTGCCCCGGCGCGCGGTCAGCGTGAAGATGCCCTCGTGTCTTTCGAGCAGGCGTGGACGATGAATCTGCGGCGGGCGATCGTGGTACAGCGAGAGGCATAGGGCGAACCGTTACATTCTGCCCAACCATTGTCCTCTCCCCTTCGCCTTCCAGTGGATTGCCTGCTGCAAAACAGAAAGTGCGGACTGTAAGTGTTGAAACGATTTCCGCAAATCGGCGGCAGGCGTCTGGGGGTGGCCGCATGCCGCCTCGCCGGAATCGCGGGACGTCCGGGCAATGGTCAGGGTAGAGGGGGAAGATGAGAGAGTGGTAACGGGAAAGTGAGAGCGGAGAGAATCCGGAAAGCGGCAAGTCATACGCCATTTGGCGCAGGCCCAGACGCGCCAATTGGCGCTTGGAATTTGCCCCCGCACGCCCTACGAGCAGGGTGGCGGCTTTGCCGCTAGCGCCCGGAGGCCAGCCGTGTTTGCCAGACTGAAATCGCTGTTGACAAGCAAGCGCGAAGACCGCTGCCCGATCTGTGGCGAAGTCATCACCAGCGAAGGGGTGGAGCGCTACGGAAAACGCTTCTGCCGGACATGGCACGCCGACTTCTATCGCCCGTCCCCGCCGTGGTGGCGGCGGCTGCGCTGGCCGGATGATCCCGGCGATGCAGGCGGCGCGGGCTGTTGCGCCTGACGCCATATCACACAGTTGACCCTCTCAGTGCTCGTCGTAGGCCCGGCGCCGGTGCGCGAGGGCCTGCGCGCGTTGCTGGCGCAAGGGGAAGATTTCGCACTCGCGGCAGAGGAGGGCACGACCGTCTCGGATCGCTCCCCGCCCGACGCGATCGTCTGCTACGCCGACGCGCCGGATACCGTTCGCGACTTGCGAACGCGCTGGCCGCAGGCCGACATGCTCGTCGTCGCCGACCTCGGGCCGGACGCCGCCCACGCCTTGCGCGACCTGGGTGCGATTGGCCTTTTTCCCCTCACTGCCGAACCCGACGAACTGGTCTGGGCCGTCCGCAACGTCGCCCAAGGCAAACTCACCCTACACCCGACCGTGCTGCGCGCGCTCGTCGCCCACCTGGCCGAAGCCGAGAACGCCCCGCCCCTATCGCCGCCCGTTCAACTAACAGCCCGGTCGGCAGAACGACGCGATGGTTTTTCAGGAGGCTCTCAGCAAATCCGCGGCAGCAACTCCCCCGCCGGCAAATCCACCACCCGCGAGCCGCCGATGCCGGTGCGGGCGATGACCAGCCCCGAATGATCGGCGACCACATTGCCGATGCGGGCCGCATCCTTTCCGAATCGATGACTGCGCATCGCGGCGAGGACGGCCTCGGCCTGCGCTTCGGGCACGATGGCAACGAGTTTGCCCTCGTTGGCGACGTAGAACGGATCGAGACCGAGCATCTCACACGCGGCGTGGACTTCGGGCCGCACCGGCACATCTCGCTCGGAAAACTCAATCCCCAGTTTTGATGCCGTAGCCAATTCATTGAGCACCGCCGCCAGCCCGCCGCGCGTCGCATCACGCAGGCAGTGCAGGGGCGAGTCTCCGTGCTCGCCCACCGCCACCATCGCCTCGACCAGGCAGCTAAGCGGCGCGGTGTCGCTCTCGATCACTGTTTCAAATTCTAGACCCTCACGAACCGACATGATCGCCATGCCGTGATCGCCCATCGTGCCGCTGACGATCACCGCATCGCCGGGTTGGGCGCGGTTCGGGGCGATCTCAACGCCGGGTGGGATCAAGCCGAGCCCGGAAGTGTTGATGTACAGCCCGTCGCCGTGGCCTTTGTTGACAACTTTGGTGTCACCGGCGACCAACTGCACTCCGGCCTCGCGGCAGGCATTCGCAACCGAAGTCGCAATCTGCCCGAGCGCCTCCATCGGCAAGCCCTCTTCCAGAATAAAGCCGGCACTCAAGAACAGCGGGCGCGCGCCACTCATCGCCAGATCGTTGACCGTGCCGTTGACTGCCAGTTCGCCGATATCGCCGCCGGGAAAGACGAGCGGGCTGACGACGAAGGAGTCGGTGGTGAAGGCCAATCGCAGATCGCCGATCGCCGATTGCTGATTGCTGATTGCGCTCGATCTGCCATCTGCCATTCGCCATCCGCCAATCACCGTCGAGTCGCCCATCTGTCCCAGCAGGTCGTTGGCGAACAACGGCGCGAAGAGGTGCTGGATGAGGTCGGCCATCATTTTGCCGCCGCTGCCGTGACCCATGACGATGGTGGGGTAGTTGCGGAGAGGGAGAGGGCAAGTCCACATGGCAAATTCCAAAATCCAAATTCCAAACTTCAAACACCAAATGCCACATCAGACGACGGACAGTTCCGGCTCCGGCGCCAGTGGCTTTGGAGTTTGATCTTTTGGAATCTGTAGTTCCGCATAGCGGTGATAGCGATAGTACGCGGCGCACGCACCCTCAGAAGACACCATCGTCGCGCCGAGCGGCGATTGCGGCGTGCATTCTTTGCCGAAGGCCGGGCACTGGTTGGGCTTGAGGATGCCCTGCAAGACTTGGCCGCTCAGGCACAGGCTCGACTCCTTCGTCGCAATCGTCTGTACTTCGGGGAAGCGCAGTTCGGCGTCGTACTCGGCATAGGCGGGGCGGAAGCGGTGGCCGCTCATCGGAATCACGCCGATGCCGCGCCAGGGGCGGTCGCACGGTTCGAAGACTTGATTGATCACGGCCTGAGCCGGCTCGTTGCCTTCGCGGCGCACCGAGCGGGCATAGGCGTTTTCCACCTCCGCCCTGCCCGCCTCCAGTTGCTTCACGCACATCAACACCCCGCGGGCAATGTCCACCGGCTCGAAGCCCGTCACGACAACCGGCACGTTGTACTTCTCCACCAGCGGTTCATATTCCCAGTAGCCCATCACCGTGCAGACGTGTCCGGCGGCCAGGAAGCCATCCACCCGCACATCCGGCGACTCCAGCAGAGCGGAAATGGCCGGAGGCACAGTGACGTGCGAGACGAGCATGGCGAAGTTCTGGATGCCCTGATTCTTCGCCTGCACCACCGCCATCGCATTCGCCGGGGCGGTCGTCTCGAAGCCAATGCCGAAGAAGACGACGGTCTTATCCGAATTCTCCCGCGCAATCTTGAGCGAGTCGAGCGGCGAATAGACGACGCGGACGTTTCCTCCGGCGGCCCTGACTCCGAACAGGTCTTTCTCCGAGCCGGGCACGCGGAGCATGTCGCCGTAGGAGACGAAGATCACGTCGGGCCGAGAGGCGAGCGCAATGGCCTTGTCAATCAGTTCGAGCGGCGTGACACACACCGGACAGCCCGGGCCGTGCACCAGTTCAACCTCGGCAGGCAGAAGTTGATCGAGTCCGTTCTTGAGGATGGAGTGCGTCTGCCCGCCGCAGACTTCCATGATTTTCCAGGGACGAGTGACCGTGCGCCGGATTTCGTCGAGCAGATTGCGGGTGAGGGTTTCGTCGCGGTATTCGTCTATGTACTTCATGGCGCCTCCGCCAATTCCGGCAATTCTCCCGCCAGCATATCCATCTCTCTCAGGAGAGCCAAAGTCTGCCGGGCTTCGTCTTCGTCCAGCTGGCTGATGCCGAAGCCGACGTGAACGATGGTGTAATCGCCGACTCGAATATCGGGCAGGTATTCGAGGCAGGCTTCTTTCACCACGCCGCCGAAATCCACCCTGCCCATTTTCATTCCGTTGGCCGTGTAAAGTTCTGTGACTTTGCCGGGGATTCCGAGACACATATGAGCCTCCAGTAGCATGTAGTCAGTGGTCAGTAATCAGTAGTCAGACTCGGTCGGCGCAGCTGGCAATGAGCGCTTGCCCAAGCGCGATGCCCCCGTCGTTGGGCGGCACGAGGCGGTGGATAAGAACCTCAAACCCCGCTTCGCGCAGAAACGCCAGAGTTTTCCCGAGCAAGGTAACGTTTTGAAAAACACCGCCGCTTAATGCGACTTCGTTCAGGCCCTGCTGCTCGCGCAGGAGGACACACACATCCCGGATCATCGCGGCCACGCCGTTGTGGAATCGGGCGGCGATGATCGGCGCGGGCACGCCTGCGCGGAAGTCACCCGCCACCGCCCGAATCAGCGGTGCACCCTCCACGCTCCACCCTCCAGTGCAAAGCCGCCCTGTGGGCCGCTCCACGCGCGTTAGGCCAAATCCGTACTCCTCAGTCTCATCTCCCTCCGCCATCGCCTCCAACTCAATCGCGGCCTGCCCCTCGTAGTTCACGACTTCCCGCAAGCCAATGATGGCGGCCACCGCATCGAACAGGCGGCCCATGCTTGATGTCGGCGGCGAGTTCAACCCGGTTTCGACTTGCCGCTCGACAACGCGCCGTTCGGCGGCGGTCAGAGCGGACACAGGCGGAAGATCGGTGTCAAGAGAAACGCCGGCGGTGAGGAGGTGAGAGAGGGCCACCCGCGCCGGTTTGCGCGTTCCGGCATCACCACCAGGGAGGGGAACATAGGCCAAGTGAGCCGCACGTTCAAAGGTTGAGTAATTAGCAACGAGGAATTCGCCGCCCCAAATCGCGCCATCCGTGCCGTAGCCCGTGCCGTCGAAGGCCACGCCGATCACGGGGCGGTCGCCGCTGTGGCCGTTCT
Source organism: Chloroflexota bacterium (assembly GCA_016200785.1). Taxonomy (GTDB): domain Bacteria; phylum Chloroflexota; class Anaerolineae; order Anaerolineales; family JACQED01; genus JACQED01. Next base: position 1,439 of record JACQED010000625.1, on the reverse strand, counting down.
CGGCCAGGCAGGCGGCGATATGGGCATGGTGGTGCTGGACGGGAATGCGCGTTGCGGGTTGCGAATTGCGAATTGCGAAGCGAGTCGACAGATAGTCAGGGTGGAGATCGTGGGCGATGATTTCGGGAGTGATGCGGAACAGCCGCTCGAAGTGCGCCACGCCCGCCTCAAACGACTGGAGAGTCTCCAGATTCTCCATGTCGCCGATGTGATGGCTCATAAAGGCATACCGTTCGCGCGCCACACAGAAGGTGTTTTTCAACTCGCCGCCGACGGCCACGAGGGGCGGAACGTCGAATGGGAGTTTCACCGGAAACGGCGCGTAGCCCCTGGAACGGCGGTTCGGCAGTTCCGCTCCCTGGAAAACTCTCATCACCGAATCGTCGGTACGAATGTGAATATCACGGTCGTGCAGAAGGAACGCATCAGCCAGCGGGGCCAGTCGCTCGAGCGCGTCGTCATTGCGCGTGACGATGGGTTCCTCGGAGTAGTTGCCGGAAGTCATGACGAGAGCCGGGAGTGATTGGCGATTTGAAATTGGCAATTGGTAATTGGCAAAGAGAAGGGAATGAAGCGGCGTGTAGGGAAGCATGACGCCGAGGGTGCGCTGGCCGGGAGCGACAGAAGGAGCAATGGGAGGCAAGGCATCGTCACGCTTCCACAATAACACAATCGGGCGTTCGCGCGATTCGAGCAGTGCCCGCTCTTCCGGCGACACGTGGCAGTAATGCTCGACAGTTACCATATCCGACATCATCAGCGCAAACGGCTTGTCCACCCGGCCCTTTCGACGCCGAAGCTCGTTTACCGCCTCTGCATTCGTCGCGTCGCACGCCAGATGGAATCCGCCGAGGCCTTTGACGGCGGCGATCTTGCCTTGAGCAAGGAGACCTCTCGCCGCCTCGATTGCGATTTGCGAGTTGCGAATTGCGGACTGGCGACCGGTCACTGACCACCGATCGCTGAACTCCAGCCAAACCCTCGGCCCACACACAGCACACGCCACCGGCTGGGCATGAAACCTTCGGTTGAGCGGGTCGCGGTATTCCCGCGCGCAGTCCGGGCACATGTCGAACGCAGCCATCGTCGTCTGCGGCCGGTCGTAGGGAATGTCCTTGATAATGGTGAAACGCGGGCCGCAGTTGGTGCAGTTGATGAACGGGTAGAGATAACGGCGGTCAGCCGGGTCGAGCAACTCGCGCAGGCAGTCGGGGCAGATGGAGATGTCCGGGGAGATGGGCTGGAACGCGCCAGGCTCGGGAACGCTCTCGCGGATTTCGAACCGGGTGAAGCCGTCGGGCGCGAGGCGGTCGGCGGTGACGCGATCGATGCGGGCCAGCGGCGGCGCGTCGCGGGTCAGCGCGGCCTCAAACTCGTTAACCGCGTCGGGCCGGCCCTCGACCTCTATCGTCACACCGGCGGAGGTGTTGCGTACCCAG
>JACQED010000611.1 GCA_016200785.1 Chloroflexota bacterium | reverse complement strand
GTACGCCGCGCTCAAGCGGCTGGTGGAAGATGCCGCGCTGCGGCAGGAGTTGGGCGAAGCGGGGAGGGCCAAAGCCGAAGAGCGGCTGCGCGCGGTGACCGATAAGTGGGCAGCTCTGCTATAATAACTTTCGCCACGAATGGCGCGAATTATTCGTGTCAACAGGAGTCTCGAATGAGCCCGCGTCCCTGGAATACGATCGTCTACGTCGCGCCTGTGTACACTCGCACCGGCTACGGGACTATTTCCCGCGCCTATATTCAGGCGCTGCATCAGGCAGGCGTTCCCCTCGCCGTCCGGCCGATTGGCTGGCGAGACCCGGGGGTGCCGGAAGCCGAGGCCGACCTGATATGTCGGTTAGAGGCCGCGCCAGTCGAGGGGCCGGTCTGCGCGATTTTCCACATGACCCCGTCCGAGCACTTTTTCTCGGCTGACATCCCGGACGTGGTCTTTCGCGTCAACATCTCGCTTTTTGAAACCGACCGATTGCCCCAAGACTGGATACCGTTCCTCAATCGGCTGGATCAGGTATGGGTTCCCACACAGTTCCATCGGGACGTCTACGCAACCTGTGGGGTGCGCCCCGAACTGTTGCGCGTGATCCCGTTCACTCATCCCTGGATTGACAGCCCCTTGCCTTTGCCCGTGCCGCGCGCGGATCAGGCCTTCCGTTTCCTGAATATATCTGAATTCACGCCGCGCAAGCGATTGGACGTTCTGTTGGCCGCCTACTTTCAGGAATTCGCCGGAAGTGAGCCAGTCGAGTTGTACCTGAAAATTACTTACCCGAAATGGGTAGGCGGCGAGTTGACCGCGCGGGCGCGACAGGATTTCTTCCAGATGCTCTCGAGCCTGGTGAGCCGATATCCCCGGCGCGCGCCCCTGATCCTCGACGAGACGCTGGGCACCCCTGCCGGTGTCCAGGCCCTGATCGCCGCGGCCGACGCCTATGTTTCCACGGACGGCGAGGGTTACACCCTGCCGGTGATCGAAACGATGGCCTGCGGACGGCTGCCCGTCAGCGTGGATTGGTGCGGCGGCGGCGAACTCGTTCGCCCCGAATTCGGCTTTTGCATCCCGGCCTCCAACCAGACTGTGCCGGTGCCTGAAAACGTCGCCGCCGTCCAGCCGCTCTACCGGGGCCACCGTTGGGCAGAGATTCGCGTCGAAGACGTGAGGCGCGCCCTGCGGAGCGCGTCTGAAGCGAGCCCGGAAACACGCGCCCGGATGGGCGAGGCGGCGCGGGCGTTCTGCGAGCAGCACATGAGCAGGTCAGTCATTACCGAGATGATGCTCGCCGCCCTCAACGGCTCCGATGAAAACGTCCCTATCGGGCCGCGCTCACAGGTAGATGCCGACGCGCGCGCGTGCGAACGTTTGAGCTTGATGACGAGCCGGCCGATTTCGCCCGCCGCTTTGGAAGAAGCCGCGGCCTCGCTCACCGCCCTGCTCTCTGCGCCCGACATCGTCGAGTATGCGGAGGCGAACCGCGAGAACCTGACTCCCACATTCTTTGCCCTGCTCACCCTCAACGCCGAGCAGGCCGTGCGCGACGGCAGCGCGCAGCTGGCTGCCACGCTCGCCAACCTGCACGAAGTGCTCACCACACTCAGGCAGTCGGTGTGTCATTCTGAGGGCGCGGAGCGCCCGAAGGACCAGCAGAACTCCGAAAGCCAGTCCGCGCAGGCGGACTTCCCGCCCTTAGTTGCCGCGATTTCAAACGCCAGGCAGCCTCGGCCCCAAACCAAAATGGACTCCTTTCAACTCCCGTCCGGTTCCGGTCTGAGCGCCAAGTGGGACACGCCCCTGCTTGGCTTCAGCGGCTACTGTTGGATGGCGCGCACGAATCTCAGCGCGCTCGACCGCGCCGGGGTGGACGTGCAGGTCAACTCCACCATCAGTGAGCCGGGCTTCCTCGCCCAACTCGCGCCGGACGAAAGAGGCTACTGGCGCCGGCTCCTCAACAAGCCCGCCCAGCCGGGCGTGTACGTTTCTTTCGCCCAGCCCATTGTGCCGCAGAGCAGCTTCGACCTGTACGCCGCTCAGCGCGCCGCGAACCCGGGCCATCTCGCCTACGTGGGCCTGACCATGTTCGAGACCGACCGCATTCCCGCAGCTTGGGTGCGGCCCCTCAACGAAATGGACGAAGTATGGGTCCCCAGCCATTTCAACCGGCAGACGTTCATCGCCTCTGGCGTGGACCGGGAGAAAATCTTCGTGACGCCTTCGGGGCTGGACACGGAGTTCTACCAGCCAGGCGCGCAGCCGCCGCTGGTCATCCCCGAGCGGTGCGGGTTCGTGTTCCTCTCCGTGTTCGACTGGACTTACCGCAAAGGCTGGGACATTCTGCTGCGCGCCTACCTGCAGGCCTTCTCGCCGCGCGACGACGTGTCGCTCGTCATCCGCGCCTATCGTGGCGGCGAAACGCAGTCGTCCATCCGCCGCCGGGTTGAAGATTTCCTGCGCGCGCAGGGCCACACCTGGGCCACCAGCCCGCACATCCTCCTGCTCGATCAGCACGTGCCACCAAGCCGAATGCCTGGCCTGTACGCCGCGTGCGACGCCTTTGTCCTGCCCAGCCGCGGCGAGGGCTGGGGCATTCCATTCATGGAAGCGATGGCGATGGAGAAGCCAGTGGTCGCCCCGGCCTGGGGCGGTCACATGGATTTTATAGCGGCGGACACGGCCTATCTGTTGCCCGTGCAGGAAGTCGAAGTCGCCGAGCCGGGCTGGAACGACGCGGGCGCGACGTTCTTCTTCAAAGGCCACTGTTGGGGCGAGCCTTCCGCCGACGGCTTGGCGCAGGTGATGCGCGCGATTTGCGCTGACCCCGCCGCCGCGCAGGCCAAAGGTCGCGCCGCGCGCGCCTTCATCGAGCGCGAATTCAACGCCGATCGCCCTGCCGTGGCGATGATTGAGCGGCTGCGCGCGCTGGCCGAATCTCGCCCGGCGCAACGACGGGCGGCGCGAGCAGTCGGCAAGGGGGCGGCACAACCGCGCAAATCGAAATCGCGGCCCGCCGTCAAGGACGCAGCGCACGTCCCGGCGCGATCGCCGCACTCCGGCAATGGCAAGCATCCCGAATTGCGCGTCCTCTTCGTCAACCGCCCCGATGCGCTCAGCCTGCCCGGCGGCGACACGACCCACATGCTGCGCCTCAAGGAGGGGCTGGAAAAACTCGGCGCGCAGGTGGATGTGTGCTGCGACCTCCGCCCCGAACCCATGGGATACGATGTGGTCAACGTGTTCAACCTGCTTCTGCCGGGAATAGCCCTGCGGCAAGCCTGCGCTCTCCGCGCCGGGACCGATGCGCCGATTTTCCTCACGCCGTTCTATTGGGACCGCAGCGAAAGCCTGTGGGGCGAAGCCGTCCTACCGCCGGCCGCCGCCGCCGCCCAGACGCCCGCCCAGTTGGAGGACGCGCTCCAGCAGATCGCCGCCGGGAGGCTGCCCGCCGGCCGCTTCACTCGCGCCGGGCGCAACCGTCCGTATGCCGACTACGAGGCCGAACAGCGCGCCGTGCTCGATTACGTGGACTACCTCATCCCCATCAGCGCGCGCGAACGCGATGTTCTCGCGGCCGTTCTCGCCGCCCCCTACACCCCCACACTCCCACACACCGTCATTCCCACCGGCGTTGACTTGCCCGACACTCCCGCCTCGCCCGAACCCTTCATCTCCCAGTTCGGCGTTCGCGATTTCGTGCTGGTGGCCGGCCGCGTCGAACCGCGCAAGAATCAACTCATGCTCCTGCTGGCCCTGCGCGGCGCTGGCCTGCCCATCGTCGTCGCCGGCGCGCAGGTGCATCCCGCGTATCTCGACCTGTGCCGCAAAGTCGCGCCGCCGGACACGCACTTCGTCGGCAGACTCGAATCTGAAATGCTTGCCTCCGCCCGCGCCGCCGCGCGCGTTCACGCGCTGCCGAGTTGGTGGGAGACGGCGGGCATCGCCAGCATGGAAGCGGCCATGGCCGACTGCAACGTCGTGATGGGCAACCGCGCCGCCGAATCGGACTACTTCGGTGATGCGGCCTACTACTGCGACCCGGCAGACGTCACCTCTGTCCGCCAGGCCGTGTTCAGCGCGTACAAGAATCACGCGGCCGATGCCGATCGCCGCGCCGCGCTCAGCGCCCGCATCCGCGCCGAGTACAACTGGGACGCAATTGCCGCGCGAACGCTCGCAGTCTATCGGGAGACTCTCGCGCCGACGGCTCGAGCCCGGACCGGGCAATGGGCTGCCCGGCAGACTCGGCGTGACATCGCGCGGGCTTACGATCTTGCCTTTGCCGGTGATCCGGGCGGTGCACTGCGCGAGCTCAAGCCACATGTGCGTCCGGCTTCCACCAACGCCTCGGCGCTGACCCTCGCCGGGGAGGCGCTTGTCGCCTCGAATCGCCCGATGCAGGCTGTGCCTAAGTTTCAGCGCCTTGCCGAACTGCATGCCGAGGATGGTTCCGCATTCCGCCGGTGGGGCAAAGCCCTTGTAGCCGCTGGGCAACTGGCCGAGGCCGAACAGAGACTGCGCCGCGCGCTGCAACTCGCGCCGGACGACTCTGTTGCGCGATTGCATCTCGGTCAGATCAAAGTGCTTCGGCAGCAGTGGGCCGAAGCCCGCGAACTTCTCCAATCTGTTCTGGCCGACCATCCCAACGACGTCAGCGCTCTGGCGTTGTTGGGTGAAGCCTGCCGCGCTCAGGGTGACATCGAGCAGGCACGCCGTTGCTACGAGCGAGCACTCTCGTTGAACGTCTCCCTGCACGAAGTGGCTCAACGACTACTCTCCCTGCCCTCCTCCAGGCCACTCGACGCTCCACCCCCCGAAGGGACCATCCGCCCTTCGGGCCGTGCCACTACCTCTCGCGCCGCCCAGACTCTGCAACTCCTGCTCGACGCCGACGATCTGGCCGCCGCCCTCGAGCAGCACGCCGACCGCCTCGACGCCAACTTCCTCGACCTCGTGCGCCTCAACGCCGTAACTGCCCGCGCCGACGGCGACGCCGAACTGGCCGCGGGACTGGACGTGCTGGCCGAGTATGCCGCCCAAGTACAGACGCGACATGTCGCGTCTCTCGTCCATGCTCTCTGATCTACGCAACTCGGCCGACTACCCTCTGCGCCAGTGGTTCCGCTGGCAGCGCCCCGGCCTGAAGTTCCGCAACGAGCCCAAGTCCGATCTGTACGACCACCTGCCGCAGCCGGCGCGGCAATTCGCCCAGGAGACTGCCGCCCGCCTGCTCGACGAGTATCGCCTGTCCGACCTGTATCACGCCTCGACCGCCGAGAACTACCGCGAGAATCTCTTTTATCTCGAAATGCTCGAACAGGCCCTCCACACGGCCTCGCCCACCCTGCCCCCGGCCATCGCCGCCGCCGACATCGGGCCGTCGAGTTGGTTTTACGTCCACGCGCTCCACGCCGCGCTCAAGTGGTGGCAATGCTCCGCCGGGCGCGAAGTGGCGCTCACCGGCTGCGAGGCCGACGCCTTCCGCGTCTATCTCGATTTTCACTCCCGCTTCGACCACGCGCGGGCGCACCTTCGCGGCTTGACCGGCGCGCGTTATCTCCCGCGCCGCTTCGAGCCACTGCCCGCGACGTTCGACCTGATCACCCTGCTGTTCCCCTTCGTCTTTCTCAAAGAACATCTGGCCTGGGGACTGCCCGCGCGCCTCTTCTCGCCCGTGCAGCTGCTCGCCGACGCCTGGCACAGCCTGAAGCCCGGCGGCCTGCTCGTGATCGTCAATCAGGGCGAGGCCGAGCACCGGGCACAGCGCGATCTCTTGCAGTCCGCCGCGATTCATCCCCTCGCCGCCTATCGCCACGAATCAACTCTCTTTCAATACGACCTCCCCCGCTGGGTGCTCGTCGTGGTGAAGGATGATGAGCCGAGAGTATTCGCGGCGAAAAGCGGACGGCGGTGATCAACTTCGACAGGGTCGGCGCCGGCGATCAACTGCGCTTCGTGACGGTTGACGGGATGCTCCTCCGCCGGCGCACCGACGCCCGGCTGAACGCGCTCGCGCAAGCCGCGCACCCGGCGCGCGCGGGCTGGCCTACACCCTGCGAAGCGGCGACTTCGCCGCCTTTCTCCGGCGCGGCCTCCCGGCAACCTCACTGCAAACCAGCGGTTCGCCCGAAGCCGAACTCGCCTATCACGCCGTCCACGATCGCCTCGACGTGATCCAACCTCACGCGCTCGACATGACGGCCCGTGCCGCGCTGGAAATGATCCGGCGCATTTGATCCGTTTACCCCGTCTTCATGCGCCTTTCACCGCCCATTTACTGACGCTCGCGGGCGGGCGTGCTAGAGTGCCGATGGTACACTCGTCTGGCTATGACCACCGCGCCCGCCCCCTCCGACTCGCTCATCCGCAAAGGCCTGGGCCGCGTCCATCTCAACAGTCACCGCATCGGAGAAGCCCTCGAAATTTACGCCGGCGTCCTGCGCGACTGCCCGGAGGACGTCGAAGCCCAATTGATGTTGGGCGATTGCTACCTCGCCGGCGGCGACGCGGCGACCGCCACCCACCTCTACACCCGCGCCCGGAGCCTCGACCCGCATCACCCCGCCATTGACCGCCGCCTGTGGCTGGCTCAGGCCGAGCGGGCACAATTGCCCGAAACGCGGGCCGAAGCCGTGCCCACCGATCCGGAAGCCATTGCCCGGCTGTTGCAGCGCCTCACTGATCGCGAAACCCCGGTGGCCGAGGCCGAAGTCAACCGCGCGGCGCAGATGCTTGAAGAGATGATCAACAGCCGCCAACCGGCGCTGGCCGTGGCTGAGCGGCTGAACGAGATCGACGCGCTCCTGCCGGCCCTGCTCGAATTGAACGTCCGGCAGGCCCGCGCCGGCGGCCGCCCCGACCTGGCCGAGGCCCTCGACCTGCTCCTGCAAAACATCCGCCCGCAACTGACAACCCAATCAGTAATCAGTAGTCAGTCGTCAGTAATCAGTAGCCAGACTGACGACTGGCGACTGGCGACTGACGACTGGCGTCTGACGACTGACTCCACGCCGCGCCGCCCCACGATCCATCTCGGCTGGATCGGCCCGCCGGGCAACGTCTAGGACGTGGCCGAGATTCGGCGACAGGTGATCCGCCTCGCCCGCGAGTTCCCGCAGGTGTGCCTCGTCGTCGGCGGCATCCCGGAAGTCTATCGCCTGTTCGACAGCCTGCCCGAATCGCGGCGAGTGTTCCTGCCGCCAGTCGGCGCCGATCTCCATCCCGCCCTGCTGGCCGAGATGGACATCCTGCTCGTCCCCTTGCGCGACACGCCGTCCAATCGCATGTTGTCCGACCGGCCGCTT
>JACQED010000610.1 GCA_016200785.1 Chloroflexota bacterium | reverse complement strand
TCTGCGCGGCGCGTACTACCCCCTCGACGAGGAACGCGGCACGGGCCGCGTCATCCTGACTCGCGACAAGGCGCGATACGTCCTCGACTTCGCCGCCCTGCGCGCGCCCGACCTGAACGCCGACCTCGCTCTGCGCGATTTCACCATCAACGCGATGGCCGTGTCCGTGAGCCATCCAGAAACGCTCATCGATCCGCTCGGCGGCGAGGCCGATCTGCGCGCCGGAGTGATCCGCGCCTGCGGCCCGACGAGCCTGAGCGACGATCCGGTGCGCGGACTGCGCGCCGTGCGCCTCGCCGCGCAGTTTGACTTTCGTATCCACAAAGAGACACGCGAGGCGGTGAAGCGTGAGGCCGCCTCGCTCAAGCGCGTCTCCGCCGAACGCATCCGCGATGAATTTGTCCGTTTGCTGGGAGGCCGCCGTCCCGCCGCCGCCATCCGCGCGCTCGACATGCTCGGCCTGCTCGAATGGATCGTCCCAGAGGCCTCGACGCTGAAAGGCGTGACACAATCTGCGCCGCACGCCTTCGACGTATGGGAACACACGCTCGCGATTCTCGAACGCCTTGAAGACTTGCTGGCCGTCCTCGGCCCGAGGCACGACCCCGATGCCGCCGCCGACCTCGCGCTCGGCCTGGCCTCGGTGCGCCTCGGGCGCTATCGCCTGCCACTCGACGAGCACCTTTCGACGTGCCTCTCGGCGGATCGGCCCGCGCGCTGGCTGTTGTTCCTCTCGGCATTCCTGCACGACATCGCCAAGCCCGCGACCAGAAAACTGGACGCCGATGGGGCGATCCACTTCTACGAGCACGATCTCGTCGGCGCGGAGATGGCGGCCCGCCGCGCGACCCGACTGCGTTTCAGTGCTGATGAAGTGAAGCGCGTGCGGCTGACGGTGAACTGTCACTTGCGCCCGTTGCTCCTCGCCAACGAAGCGACTGGCCCATCGCGCCGGGCGATCTATCGCTTCTATCGCGCCGCCGGCGAAGCAGGCGTTGACGTGTGCCTCCTTTCGCTGGCCGACTCGCTGGCGACGTGGGGGCCGGAGTTCCGGCAAGCCGAATGGACGCGGATGACCGAAGTCGTGGCGGCGCTGCTGAAAGGCTACTTCGAGGAACCGGAGCAGAGTGTCCAACCGCCTCCGCTCCTCAACGGACGCGATCTCATCGCCCACTTCGGGCTGGAAGAGGGGCCGTTGGTCGGCAAATTATTGGAAGCCATCCGCGAGGCGCAGGCGGCCGGTGAGGTCGCGGACAAAGAAGCTGCGTTGGAGTTGGCCCGCGTGGTTTTGAATCAGATGGGTGGCTTGCCCTGAGTTCACATGGATTCAGACATCGCGAACATCTTTCTCAGCCTCTGCGGCGCCCCCGCGTTGGTCGGCGGCGCGGCGCTGGCATGGCTGTTCGTCGCGCGCGGAATAGAACGGCGGGGCGCTGTCAAGATAGTTCCTTTCTACGACATCGTCGCCTCCTGCGCGCTGATGAAAAACGGCGACGTGCTCGTCCGCCATCGGCGCGGCCTGGCTCTGATCTTCATATTCGCCGGATTCCTCATGATGCTGGCCGGCCTCGGGATTGCAGCGGCTGTCGTCGTGAGCTTGTCGCGAGGATCAAACTGGTTGTACGCCGGCTTTATTCTGATTTCCATTGTGCTGATCGTAACGGGCGTGTTGATCGTCGCGGGGAGCCGGCGCTCGCTCACCGTCTCGGATATTGTCGTCGAGACCGCAAGCCGGACAGTCAAGCGAATCTCACTTTGGCCTCTTCAGATTGAGAAGTGGCCCTTTGACTCCTTCATCGCAGTTGTCAGTCAGCCGTTTGAGGTGATCGCGTGGGGAGAAATGGACACTGTCATAAAGGGCGCGACCATCAGCCTTAGGCGCGCTGACGGGGGTTCACTGCGCCTGGGCCAGGTAGCCGAAGCCTATGCCGAGGAGACAGTCGGCTGGTTTACCACTGCCCTTGACAAGGCCCTGGTGATCGAAGAGCCGGTGTGGGCCTGACGCCGGAGCCGCCTTCGCGCGCCTCTGTGAATGAGCCGCCAAAAACCGCAACGTCTATCAAGCCGCGCCGGGGTAACACCATCGAACTCGGATTGCGCCCCAGGTTCTTGCCCGATGTGATCGAATGGTTGATGCTTGAGCAGAAATGGGATGCCGCGTTGGGTGAAGCGGCACTCCGGGCAATTCAGCCGCGGTATCGTCGCGGTTTCGTCACTCACTCGCTGGAACGCATTCGAGGGAGGTTGTGAACATGACGGTCGAAATTGCTGTCAAATTGGATGACCGAATCATCCGATATCTTGAAGCGCACAACGACCAAGAGCATAAAAGCTATTCTGAGGCGCTCAAGTCACTTCTGGACGAATGGTATGAGTCTACCATCCGGCATTTGCACCAACGCTACTTGGCCGGCGATATTACTCTGCGCGGCATGGCCCGGCGGCTTGGGCTGACTTACCGTGAACTGTTCCAGACATTGGAGGAACGACAAGTGAAAATGATCCTTCCACTCCTGCTGGCGAGGATGATACAACGGCGCGAATTCGTCAGTCAACGGATCGCGAGCTTCCGCCTCTGCGCCTTTGAACTCATTGCAGGAATGGCAGGCCAGGCAGAGGTTGTCAAGCACTGTCTGACCACCAGCGGATTCGGGAATGATGTGATCTATGACCAGTCGCGCCCCGGTGATAGATGTCGGCGAATGGCAATAGGCGCACTGGTTATTGGACTCGGCCACGACGCGTTTTCTCAAGGGGCGAGGAATGCGCGGGCCGGTCATCGGGGCTTACAGTGCTTCGCGCGGCGGAATGGTCTGCCCGCGCCATTTCAACAACATATAGGCGTGGGCCTTCCTCAACGTCAGGCGGCGTGCCTCGTCGCCGAGTTCACGCAGTGCCTCTCTCTCTCTCGCCGTGAAAGTACCCTCGCTGTTCTTTTTCAACAAACGGCTGTATCGGCGTTGCTGTGCGGGAGACAATATGCTGCGCGCAACTTCCCACAGAGCCTGATCGTCCAGACTCTCCAACGCCTTTAACTCCTCGCGCAGCGGCGAGGGCAGATCGTCCGCCAGCGGCGGGGAAGCCTCCTCGAGGCGTTCGATGAGAAAATCCTCCAGCCCTTTGCGCGCCACCCTCGCACCGCGCCGATAACGTTGGAGCGTCTCTTCCGGCAATTGGAGAACGACAGTTTGACTCACGGCATTTCCTCGAAACGTGTCAGGCATCACGGATATATTTGTGTCAACACCGGCTCGTAATGACACCTGCACCCATTCGCGCCCGAACATCCTTCAATTGGAAGAATGGGAACGTCGTCTTTGGGGTGCGCGCCTTGCGCGGCGGCGCAGGCGGGGCAACAATCGTGGTTGACCGCCACGCGGATCATCGAGACGCGAGAGTTGGCCCGCATCTTGGCGAGCGCGACGGCGACGGTGGAGAACTGTGTCAAATCCGATCCGCATCGGGAACAAATCTGCGCGGTGTCGGGTGATTGTTTGTTGCAACGCGAGCAGGTCTGCACGATGAACCTCCGAGGTATGAGCTGCGAGTCATTCTACCTGCCCTCCCGGCTGGCGTCAAACTGCTAACTTCTCTCTCCCGAAACGTGCAGTTTCGTTTCAGGAGAGGGGTCGGGGGCTGCGTGCGCCACGCCGCGCGGGGTGAGGGGCGGCAATTCGGGTTGGGGCGGCGTGATCCATCTCAACCAGTCAATGCTCAGACTGGGGTGATCGTGCGCCGGTTCGAGGGCGACTAGCGCGAGGCTCGCCGGCGCCGGTGACGAAGCCGACGATGCCGACCTGCCCGACCTTGAGCCGATGTTGCCGCGCAAGCATGTGCTGGCCACCCTGGCTGTTGGCGGCGCGCAGAACGGCGTACTCGCGCGCCGCGTCCAGCAGGAAGATGCCGACGTGATAGAAGTCGAAGCGTTCGCTGATCAGCCTGGTGACCGAGGCCAGCAACTGGTCGAGGTCCTGCACCGAGGCGATGGCGCGGGCAACATCCGACGCCACGCGCAACTGCACCGATCGCCGCTCCAGCGTGGCCGTGCGCTCGGCCACCAGCTGCTCGAGGTTCTGCTCGTGGCGGCGCAGTTGCTCGTTGCGGTCGAGTAATTCCTGCGAGGTCAACTCCGTAGAGCGTTCGAGCAACGCCCGGTCGGCGTCGGCTTCCTCGTAGGCCCGATTCACCGCGTCGAGGAAGACTCTGATGCTCTGCGGCGCGGCCTCAACTGAGCCGAAGTGCCGCTTCAGTTGACGTTGCAGAAGACTGTGCACCGATTACCTCTCCGAGAGAGTGGTGATGGTCATCGTCTGGTTGTGCAGTTCGCAGTCGGCGTAGGGCGCGGCCGGGCAGATTTCTCCGTAAGAGTAGAAGCCCGTGATGGCCGTTTTGCCGCCGAGCGTTTCGAGCACGCTTTCCACTTCCTCTTCGACTCTCTGCTTCAACACGAGTTTCCGCCCGACGCAACTGATGAGGATGGCGAGGTCCGGCGGCGTGGAGCCGATGGCTTCGTAACTGGTCTGAGCCGCGCCGGTCGCGCCGTCTACCAGCCGCTCGAAGTTGGCTTTCATCAAGCGGGCGAACGATCCCTCGGGGACGTCGCCGGCGAAGGTCATGCTTTGATCTTCTTCGCTCACGCCGAGGATGGTGCGCACCACGCCGTTATCGCCCTCTTTCACACGGACGTTCAGGGGGAAGAGCAGGCCGCTGGCCGGCAAGTCTTTGGCGTAGTCGCCGAGATATTTCTTGTACAGCGCAAGCGCGGACTGGCCGTCCAACTCGTACAGCACGTTGCCCTTCGATCTTGTCACGAGCCGTTCGGGGCCGAAGGGGTCCCAGCCGCCTTTGGAGCCGTAGCCGATTTTCAATCGGTCGCCGTAGAAGCCGAGCACGGCGATCTTCTCGGGCTCGGGCGTGCTATCCAGAAACACGAGCGTTTGTCCGAAACGAGGGCCGTCGCCGGCCAGGCCGCCGGTCACCGCAACGCCGGAGGGCAGACCGCTGGTCAGGCCGCGCACGAGTTCACTGCCGTTGACTTTCTGCCCGTCGGAGATGACGAAGACGTGGACGAGTTTCTCTTTGCTCAACGCCGCCGCGAGCCGCTGGCCCGCTTCGAAATCGTCTTTCACCTCGCTCAGCCGGATCTCGGCGCCCTGGAATGTCGTATGCTCGAAGTGCACTGCCGTGGTGACGATCGTTTCGTCGGTCACCTGCGTGCCGAGGATTTCGCCGGCGGTGGTGCAGCCGAGCACGTGCGCGGCGGGATAGGTCTGCCGGATGGCCTCGACGTGCTTCGGGTCTTTGAGAAGCGAAGTTGCGCCGAACACCAATGCCAGTTGCGCCGAGCCGCTTATCGGCCCGGGCGATGCCGGTTCCCAGCCCGCTGACCCGGTCCATTTTCTTTGATCGATCTTCATGTTCTGTCTCTCCTTTGGGTGCTCAGACGACAGCGCGCAAATTGCCGCGACGATACGTGCCCCGCTTGGCGAAGCGGCTAGCTCAATTCCCAAACTCCCTCACCGTGCAGAAGGCGGCGGATTTGATCGGGAAAGCGATCCGGGTCGAGCGGCTTGCCGAGGAAGCCGTCGAAGCCGGCCTGCCGTGCTTTGGCCATCTGCTCTTCGCTCGCCTCGGCCGTGACCGCCACGACGATGGTGTCTTTGAGGCGGGGCGAGCCGCGCACTTTGCGGAGCGCGCTGTAGCCGTCTTCATAAGGCAGGCGGATGTCCATGAGGATCAAATCCACGCGCGGCAGGATGTCGGCGTATTCGACGACTTGCCAGCCGGAGGTCTTCCATTCACAGCGCGGCACGCCCATATACGCGAGCATACGGGCGATCAGGACGAAGTTGGCGACGTTGTCCTCGACGATGAGCACCGTGGCGTCTTTAGGCTCAATCGCGGGCTTGTGAGTCTCCTGCGCCTCCGGTGGCGGCTTGGGCGCCTCTGATAGAGCGGTTGCAGTTTTGTCGAGCATCGTTGACTCTCCTGGCCGGGGCGCGAGCCTTAACCGGCGGGCTTGGGCAATGTTTCGGGCTGTGGTTTGTCTCCCGCCTCAGCGCTGGACAGCGGGGAAGTCTGTTTGCCGAGGAAGCGCGCGATCTGGCGCGGGAGTTGGTCGACGTCAATCGGCTTTTGGATGTAGCCGTCACACCCGGCGGCCAGCGATCGTTCGCGGTCGCCGCGCATGACGTTGGCGGTGAGCGCGACGACGGGGATGCGCGCGAGGTGCGGCATGGCCTTGAGGCGCGCGGTCATCGAGTACCCGTCTACGTGGGGCAGGTTGATGTCCATCAGGATCAAGTCGGGCTGGTTGGCCTCGGCGAGTTGGATGCCGGTGGGGCCGTCGGGCGCTTCGACGACCTGATAGCCCTCGGCCTGCAGGACGCGCTTGACGAGCAAACGATTGTCGAAGTTGTCTTCGATGTAGAGTATCGTGGGAGATGCGGCCATGGGTCAATTCCGCTTGCGTTGATCCGGGCGGTGCGTCCATTCTAATCCGCCACGCCGCCGGAGAACATTGCGATACCGTTGCAGAAGGAGTCGGGGACGTGACAGGATTGCAACGTTCTTGGAGGTAAAGCCTCTTCTTACCACAAAGCCACGAAGGCACGAAGTTCACAAAGAAACCTTTGTGTCCTCGTGCCTTCGTGGTGACAGCCTGCCGACTTGCCGGAATCTATTTGCTCGTTGGTCTCGCCCCCAGCGTCACCCTCACGTCCATCGGCTTGCCGTCGCGGAGGATGCCGAGTGTAACTTCCTGCCCGACCGAGGTGTGCCGGACGAGGTAGCCGAGTAGGTCGTCGAACTTCCTGATCGGCTGGCCCTCAATGCTGACGATCACGTCGCCGCCGATTTTCGTCGGGATGCCGTCAATCGTCGTCTCCTGCGTCCCGGCGCGCAGTCCGGCCTTCGCCGCCGGGCCGCCCTCGGTCAGTTCGACGACCAGCACGCCGCGCTGGTTCGGGTCGAGTTTCATCGCCTTCGCCAAATCCGCGCCGAGCGTCGTGCCGGTGACGCCCAGGAACGGATGCTCGTATTTGCCGGTCGCGATCAAAACGGGCACGACCTGCTTCACGATGTCCACCGGCACGGCGTAGCCCACGCCGGACGAACTCCGCATCGGCGACTCGATGGCCGTGTTCACGCCGATCACGTTCCCGGCGAGGTCGAGCAGCGGGCCGCCGGAGTTGCCGGGGTTGATCGCCGCGTCGGTCTGGATGATGTCGGGGATCGAGTAGCGATGGCCGTCGGGCGTTTGACTGCCGTCGGCCAACAGCCGGCCCAGCCCGGAGACGATGCCGGTCGTCATCGATCCTTCCAGCCCGAACGGGTTGCCGATGGCGACGACCGATAGCCCGACTTTGAGCGCGTCGGATTCGCCGAGCGGGACAGGGTGCAGTTCGCTCGGATCGATCTCCACCTTGATCACGGCGATGTCGGAGTCGGGATCGGCCCCGACGACCGTCGCCGCCGCTTCGACGCCGTCGGAGAAGGTGACGGTGATCTTGTCCGTGCCGTCAATGACGTGGTTGTTGGTGATGATATGGCCCTGCGTGTCCAACACGAAACCTGAGCCTTGCGCCATCTGCGGGATGGCCCGTGGCTCACTCGGCTGCGGCAGCTGCGGGAAGCCGGGGATTTGTGGTAACTGGGGTGTCTGCGGATGGTTCGGCGGCAATTGCGGATTGTCCGCGCCGGCCTTCATCACGACGGTGATATTGACGACCGATGGATTGACGCGCGCGTAGAGTTCTTCGAGCGCCTTTTCCTCGTTGGTGGTGACGGCGGGATTGGTCGGCGCAACTGCGCCCGGCGCTTGCGCCGCCTGTGTTGCCTGCGGCTGGGCCGGCTGGGCGGTAGCCTGCGGCGCGGGCGTTGCCGACACTGCCGTCTGAACTTTTTGCAAGAACTGAATCTGCGGCAGAGCGGGCAGGGTAATTGTGCTGCCGCAGGCGGTGAGGGCGGTCAAGGCCGCGGCGACGAAGAGCAAATGCCAAGAGTGTAGTTGTTTCATTTCGAACCTCCAATTGAGTCGAAGGCGCATCTTAGAGCACGCAGATAAGGGGAGGGTGAATCGAGGGTGAGAGGATGGGGAAGAGTGTATCTTGACCGTTCCCCCCGGCCCCCTTCCTTTATAGGGAGGGGGGAGAGGCGGCGTTTGACAAGTTCACGCATCCGGCTACACTCTGCTTACTGGCAATAGACTCACGGACGATCATCTGTCGGCGGCAAGGACAACGATATGGGGGGCATCAATCTCACTTCACAGGGCAACCTCTCGGTCGGCGGCGATGTCGCAGGCCGCGACATCGTCAAGCAAGAAGCCCCGCCGGTCGGCGTCGTCGGCCTTCACCAGATTCCCCCTCCCGACTTCACCGGGCGCAGGCCGTTGCTCATGCCGAAGCCGCTCTCAAGATTTACGAGCAGATTGAAGACCCGGCTGCGGGGAAGGTGAGGAAGAAACTGGAGGAGTGGAGGGGGAAGGGGAGCCGGACAGCGGATGAGAAAACGGATTAGCGGATGGACTCGAGTCTATCCGCTAATCCGCTACCCATCCGCTGACCGGCAGCATCCGCTAATCCGCTACACATCCGCTGACCAGCAAGCGGCTACTCCCTCACCCCCACCGTCACACTCACCTCTTTCACCTCTCCGCCGCGCACCACTTTGACGGCGACTGTCTTGCCCACCGTCTCCGGGCCGAGGGCGGCCTG
>JACQED010000637.1 GCA_016200785.1 Chloroflexota bacterium | reverse complement strand
GCGAAAGCGAATGCCCTGCCCCTCGACGCGGTCAACGCGAAACTTGCCGATGTCTTCAATTTTCCACGAAGCCGGGGGATACGCAAAGTAGACGTCGGCGGTCTGATCGCTCTGGGCGAATTTCTTGGCGTGGGGCGCGAAGTCGCGCTGAATGTCGGCGTCGGAGAGTTGCGTGGACTCGTCGAGCAGGTACAGCCGGTTCTGCCAGTTGAGCAGGAACATCGCGCCCTCGAGCCAGAAGCCCGGGTACACATTGCCGCTCGCCGTCCACGGCGCTTGCCGGCCCTGCTGCATCAACTCGGAGTAGAGCACCGAGCCGTCAACGTGGACGGTCAAATCGCCCCGCACAGGATGCTTGACGACGATTCGGTTGCCAATTTTGATTTTCTGGAATTGGGCGGGCATTTCACCTCCGCTGGCTTGCGGCGAAGCACCGGCTCGATCCGGGCCGACGCGAACACCCGCAGTCTCTCTCCGATAGGCCGCGCGGACGGGCGGCAGGCCGACGCGCGCCCCGCCCGTCTCTTGCCGCGCCGCCTGATGCTGTGTCGCGGCTCCGGCCCGCTCGGTGACCCAGACGACGAGGGCGATGAAGTAACACAGAAAGCCGAGGCCGAAGAAACAGGCTGACATGGAAAACCTCACTACCACGATCCGCTGTCCGACGATCCGCTGTCGCCCCACGAACCGGAGTCGGACGAGCCTGAGTCCCACGAGCCACTGTCGGACGAGCCAGAGTCCCAGCTGCCGCTGTCCGACGATGACCCGCCACTGCCGCTGCCCGAATCGGAACTCCAGCCTCCGGAGTCCGAGCTGCTGGAACTCGAGCCGCTATCGGAACTCCACGACGAGCCACTGCTGTAACCGCCGCCGTTGACAAAGCCGGAGTCGAATGCGCGGGACAGGCCGGAGCAACCGCCGCAAATGGACAGGATCAGAAAGATGGTTCCGGCCACGAACCAGGGAAATGCGCGACTGCGTCTCATGCTGTTACCCTCGCTGCCTGCGGCATCACCCCCTGCCCCCTCTCCCGGGGGAGAGGGGGAATTCTATCGTTTGCCTGAAATGAACTCAGCCACTTGTTGCAGATGATGCGCCAGTGCGTCCAGCCGGTAGCGCACGGCCAGATCGTATTGCGCCGGGGCCGTCCCGGCGGCGGCAATCAACGCCGCAATCGCATTGTGTGTCTCAATCAGCGCGTGCTTGAGGGCCGCCGGCGTTTCGGCGGGCACGGACACACCCGAAGGCGGCTGGGGCGTGGGGCCGGGCGGCTCCGACAGCTTAGACTCTACTGTACGATAAGGCGTGTATTCTGGCAAGTCGGGGACACTGCGTTTCGGCGCGGGCGGTGTAATGAGATCGGCTTGTGACTGGGCCATGGGACGACTCCTTTCGGCTTTAACGGCACCTTTCGATTTGGCGGGAACGGCGGCCTTCACCGGCTTTGCCCTTTGGCTCTGCTCAGGAACAGAACGCGCCGCGGACTTGACGGCTTTGGACGGCTTCGGCCCAAGGCCCTCACGCGCCAGCAAACGGTCGGTAAGGTCCGCGCCGCCCGTCGAGGGGCGAGTGAGAGGCACCTGAGTCAACCTGGCTCGCTTCAAGGCTCAATCTCCTTCGCCAACGCGCGATAAGCTTCGGCCCCGGCGCTCTCGCCGGCGTATACCAGAATACTCTGCCCGGCCAGTGGCGCTTCTTTGAGCCGGACGCTGGCATGGACGACCGTCTTGAAAATCGGAACGCGTTCGCCGAAAGCGACGTTGGCGGCCTCGATCACCTCGCGGGCGTGGAGCGTGCGAGTGTCGGCCATCGTCAGCAGAATTCCGGCCACGGTGAGTTTCGTGTTCGCGCGCTTCTGGATTTTGCCGATCGTGCTGAGAAGCAAGTCAACGCCTTTGAGCGCGAGGTAATCGGCCTGAAGGGGAATGACGACCTCGGTGGCGGCGGCGAGGGCGTTGGTGGTGAGGATGCCCAGCGAGGGCGGGCAGTCGAGGAGAACGAAATCGTACTTGCGCGCCAGCGGCTTGAGGCAGTCGCGCAGGGCGTAGATGCCGAGCGGCTCGCGAGTCAGATCAAGTTCGGCTTGCGAGAGCTCGATGTTCGCCGGGAGGAGGTCGAGGCCGGCGGCGGTCGTCTGCACGAGATCGCCGGGGTGGCCGTCTTGGCCCTGCGCGGTGGTGAGCATGGCGGTGTAGATCGTCGCCGGCAGATCGTCG
>JACQED010000636.1 GCA_016200785.1 Chloroflexota bacterium | reverse complement strand
GTTCGCCGGCAACCTCGCCGGCCGCACCCAGACGATGCCGCTGGCGATCTATCTCGGTTTGGAAAGCGATCTCGGAACGGCCCTCGCGCTCTCGGCTTTGCTCATCATAGCCTCGCTCGGCTTGCTGTGGCTCCTGCGGCGGCTGGAGATTGATCACGACTTGATGCGATGACCTTCACTTGCATTATTCGGAAGATGACGCTATGATTTTCGGACATAACGCCCAATGTGATGGGCGAAAACCTTTCACAGCAGGATGTCCGAAATGCGTAAGTCACTCGTCATCGCACTTTCTCTGTTCGCGCTAATCGCCGCCGCATGTTCCCCGGCGGCGACACCCGTGCCGGCGACGGCCCCCAATGAGCCGACGGCAACACCACCGCCGCCCACCGTCTCCGTTCCTTCCACCGAAGCCCCAATCCCGACGAACACGGCCGCGCCCGAACCGCAAGTGTTGCGGCTGGCGACGACCACGAGCACCGCAGATTCCGGCCTGCTCGACGCGATCCTGCCGGACTTCGAGGCGAAATACAACGCGCGGGTGGATGTGGTCGCCGTCGGCACCGGGCAAGCCCTCACCATCGGCGCACGGGGCGACGCCGACGTCGTGCTCGTCCACGCGCGGGCGAAGGAGGATCAATTCGTCAAGGACGGCGACGGCATCAACCGGCTGGACGTGATGTACAATGACTTCGTCGTCGTCGGGCCGGAGGACGATCCGGCGAAGATCGCCGGGTTGCCCACGGCCAAAGAGGCCCTGGCGAAAATCGCCGAGGCCCACGTTGGGGCGGCACGGGTGGCCGCCCCCTACTTCGCCTCGCGCGGTGACGACTCCGGCACCTACACCAAAGAGAAAGCGATTTGGGCCTCGACCGGGATCACGCCGACGGTCGAGAGCGGCTGGTACTTCTCGCTCGGTCAGGGGATGGGAGAGACACTGAACTTTGCGAATGAGAAGCCCGCGTATACTGTTTCCGATCGCGGGACGTGGCTGTCGCAAGCGGCGCGCCTGCCGAATCTGATCCTGCTGGTCGGCGGATCGGACATCCAGCAAAATAAAGACAAATCTCTGCTGAATCCCTACGGCGTCATCCTCGTCAACCCGGACAAGCATCCCGGCGTGAACGCGAAACTGGCTGATCAGTTCGAGACGTGGTTGACCTCGCTGGCGACTCAGCAACTGATCGCCGATTACGGCAAAGACAAATTCGGGCAGTCGCTCTTTTATCCGAGTTCTGACGAGTGGAAGCGAGCACATCCGTAGAGGAATCAACCACTAAGACACGAAGACACGAAGACACCAAGTTCACCGAGCACTTCGTGTCCTGGTGTCTTCGTGGTGAGTTCCTTGCTTGAAGTGCCGTGATTGACGATCTGCTCCCCATCATTCTCCTCTCCCTCCGCGTCTCGGGGACGGCGCTGGCGATCAGCGCCGTCATCGGCATACCGTTGGGCGCGTGGCTGGGCTTGCAACGCGGCCGCTGGCAGGCGCTGGCGGCGACGATCCTTTACACCGGCATGGGCTTGCCGCCCGTCGTCGTCGGGCTGGCCGTGTATCTTTTGCTCTCGCGCTCCGGCCCGCTCGGCGGTCTGGGCTGGCTGTTCACGCCGAACGCGATGATCGCCGCGCAGGTGATCATCTCGCTGCCGCTGGTGGCCGGGTTGACGATGACGGCGGAACTCTCGGTTGACCCGGCCCTGCGCCAAAAACTGACCGCGCTGGGCGCGACGCCGCGACAGGTGACGGCGACGATCCTCTACGAAGCGCGCTTCGGCGTCGTCGTCGGATTGATCGCCGGCTTCGGCGCGGCCATCTCCGAAGTCGGCGCGGTGATGCTCGTCGGCGGCAACATCGAAGGGCAGACACGGGTGCTGACGACGGCTATCGTCCTTCTGACACGTCAGGGCTTGTTCGAAGCGGCACTGATACTTGGCGCGATTCTGCTCGCGCTGACCTTCGTCGCGAATCTCATCGTGGCTCGCTGGCAGTGGGGAGATGTGATGAGTGAAACGTGAAGCGTGCGTTGGGCAAAGGGAGCTAAAGGAAACGGCGGAACTAGGGGAATTGGCGATATGCGATTCGCGATAGGCGATAAGCGATAAGCGACGCGCGATGAGTCTTTACACGCTGGAGTCCGTCGTTCAAGAATACGGCGGGCGGCGGGTGCTGGAGATCGAGCGGTTTACGGTCGAGCCGAGAGAGATTCTTGGGATCGTCGGGCCGAGCGGGGCCGGCAAGAGCACTCTGCTCAGGCTGATGGCATTCGTCGAGCCGGCCACCGGTGGCGAGATTTCCTTCGGGGGTGAAGCGGCGCGCGGGCCGGAAACGCCGCTCGAACTCCGCCGGCGCGTCACGATGGTCTTTCAAAGGCCGGTGCTGTTGCATCGCAGTGTGGCCGAGAACGTCGCTTTCGGGTTGCGCGTGCGGGGCGAGGCCGACGCGCGGCGGAAGGTGGACGCGGCGCTGGCGCAGGTGGGTTTGACCGAACTGGCGGGGAAGGGTGCGGCGAAACTTTCCGGCGGCGAGGCACAGCGCGCCGCGCTGGCCCGCGCCCTGGTGCTCGATCCCGACGTTCTTCTGCTCGACGAGCCGACGGCGAATCTCGATCCGTACAACGTCGGTCTAATTGAGGCCATCGTCCGCGAACAAAACGCGGCGCGCGGCACGACGGTGGTGCTGGTCACCCACAACGTCTTTCAGGCGAAGCGGCTGGCGACGCGCGCTGGACTGCTGTTGGGGGGCCGCCTCGTCGAACTCGCGCCGAACGATGAGTTTTTCGAGTCGCCCAAGGACCAACGGACGGCGGCGTTTGTGAGAGGGGAAATGGTGTATTGAAGATCCGAGTTAGCTCTTGAGGATGGCTTTCGGCTCTTTGAAGACAATGCCCTCAACTGTTTGCATGCGGCGCATCATGGTCTTGACTTTGGTCTTGGAGGTCACTTGGGTTTCCCACAGCAAGCGCAAAACGACCGACAAGGGGTAACATTTCACGCCATGTGACGCACAGAAGTTGACCACTCGCTTGTCGTTGGAAAGCAATCGTCCGCCCGCGCGAATACAGATCGCTATTGCCTGGCGTTCACCTGGCCCGAGTGAACCCGGCAAGCCTCGCGCCGTCTCAATATCCTCGGCCGTGAGCGTCTCCGCTGTGAGTTTTCCCGCTTCGATCAACCTTACGACTTCGCGCAAGTGTTCTTTGCCGCGTTCGACGCCCTGCGTGATTTCTTCCTGCACTGCCGGTGGGACAAGGATGGTTTCCTCTCCAAAGAGTTCAAACAGGAGGGGCAGGGACTTCGCGGCTGCGAAGGATGCCAAGATATTGCTGTCGGAGAGCAGAGGGGTCATCTGACGGCCGGGAGCAGTCGTCGTTCAGTTTTCCACTCGGCCACCATTGCATCCAACATTCCCACCGGCGGGGTATAGACGACGATTTCCACACCTTCGGCCGTCAGCAGGTCTTTGAAATCCCACAGAGACACGCCGGCCAATTCAGCGCCGCGTTCCAGCGATATCCTATCTTGGCGGAATAGCTCTATCGCTGTCGGCCGTTGGAGAGCCGCATAGTTGCTCAATAGTCTATCGAGCGGCTCGCCCAACGATTCGTCGTCCAGTAACTTCGCGATGGCCTGAATGTCGCCCTGGCGCGCCGCTGCCTCCAGCCTCTTTCGGAGATGGGAGCGGTAACCGCTCCGGAACTCGGACAGTTCGCGGGGATCGAGCAAGTCTACTGCCGCCAGTATTTGTGGAACGGTCAATTTCAGTGTTGCATTTTCCATATTGACTCGTTTGGACATCCCTCCAATTTTACCTCGATTCATCGCCGACTGCCAAATGTTCAATCTCTTGTTGTTAATCATTCATCCCCAGAAGCACCTCCACCACCTTCGGGTCAAAGTGTGTCCCGGCCTGCTCGCGGATGTACTCGCGAGCCTTCTCTTCCGGCCAGGCTTTCCGATACGGCCGGTCGGAGCGCAGCGCGTCCCACACATCCACCACGGCGAAAATGCGCGCCGCCAGCGGGATTTGCTCACCCTGCAAGCCGCGCGGGTAGCCCGTGCCGTCCCACTTTTCGTGATGGCAGAAGGGAATGTCTAGCGCCGGGCGCAGATAGGCGATGGGCGAGAGCATCTGGTAGGCCAGGGCCGGGTGCAGGCGCATGACCTGCCACTCGTCGTCGGTGAGAGAGCCAGGTTTGAGTAGGATACTGTCGGGTACGCCCATCTTGCCAATGTCGTGCAGCAACGCGCCGCGCCTTATGTGTACCAGATCGGCCTCGCCGATACTCATGGCGCGGGCCAGGCGCTCGGCGATCTCGGTGACACGCTGTGTGTGTCCTTCGGTCTCTCTGTCACGCAAGTCCAGCGCCCGCGACCAACCCTCGATGGTGGCATCGTAGGCCAGGGCCAATTCGACGTTCGAGCGCTGCAGGCAGTCGAACAATTCGGCGTTGTCAATGGCGATGGCCGCCTGTCCGGCCAGCGTCTCCAGAAAGTCCAGCCACTCGGGATCGGGAGTGAATGGGGTGCGGTGAAAAACGCCGAGCACGCCCTTGACCCGGCCTTTGGCGATGAGCGGCACGCCAAAGTAGACGATGAAACCCTCGTCGGCCAGCAGCGAGGCGCGCGCGGGCGCGTGCCCGGGGGCGGATCGGTCTGGGACGTGGATGATGCGGCGTTCGAGGGCGGCCCGGCCGGCGTGGCCCTCGCCGAGCCGCACGCGAGAGCGGGTGATCGCGTTGCCCCGGAAGCCGCGCCCGGCGGCATATTCCAGAGTCTGCGTGTGTGGGCTAAGCAACAGCACGTCGGCGGCATCCACGCGCAACTGGGCTGTCACCTGACCGAGCAAGACGTCGAGGGTGACGCGCAAGTCGAGGCTGGCGCTGATGGCCGAGTCAATCGCGTGCAGGGCGGCGATGCGCTCCAGGCGTTGCTCGGTCTGCTCGTGCAGGGCGGCGCGGTAGATGGCGTTGGCGGCGATGTCGGCGATGGCGGTGAGCAGCCGCATTTCGCCGTCTGCGATCTCACCGGCCCGGCCTATCCACAACGCGCCGATCGTCTTGTCATGCGCGATGAGCGGAACGGCGGCCATGGCGCGGATGTTCCCCAGAAGATCGGGCCATGCCAGACGCGGCTCGTGCCGCACATCCTGGTTCAGGTAGGGCTGGCCGGTGGCAATGACCGGCGCGCTCAGTGCCTGCCCCCCCGGAATGCGGTAGCCGATTACAGGCGCCCAGGCGCCGTGCGCCAGTTCGATCACGATGTCCCCGCTGATCGGATCGAGCATGTCCAGCGACGCGCCCTCGGCGTGCAGCAGTGTGACGAGTTGATCGAGGATCACCGGCAGCATCTCGGCCCGGGTTTGGGCGGTGCGCAGCGCACGGCTCACGGTGGCGATGGCTTCCAACTCGCGCTCGCGCTGTTTGCGCTCGGTGATGTCGCGGGCCACGCCGAAGATACCCACCAGTCGGCCCGCCTCATCGAGCCTGGGTGACACTCGATCTTCCATCCAGTGGTATTCCCCCGTTTTGCTGTCACGCATCCGATACTCCCGCGTGCCGGCCTGTCCGGTGGCATAGATTGTCCTGGTCTGCGCCTCGACTGCTGGCACATCGTCCGGGTGGATCAGGCTCGACCACCGATCGGGGTCACTTATGAAATCACTCGGCTTGCAGCCGATGATTTTTTCGACCCGGTTGCTGACGAACTGTGCGTTTCCCCTGAACGGACTGTCCACAGTAATTTCGACGAAGTAAACGATTTCGTCTATATTCTCCAGCACACTGCGATGCTTCTCTTCGCTCTGTCTCAGCGCCTGCTCCGCCTGCTGGCGCGCGGTGCGCTCTTCGGATTCGCGCAGGGCGCGGCGCACTGAGAGCGCCAGCCGCTCCAGCCGGTTTTTGAGGACGTAATCCCTGGCGCCGTTCTTGAGGCTCTCGACTGCCACCTCTTCGCCGAGCGTCCCAGAGAGGAAGATGAAGGGCGCTTCCGGGCGCTTTTCCCGCGCGATGTCCAGCGCGGCCAGGCCGTCGAATGCAGGCAGGGAATAGTCGGCGAGGATCAGATCGAATGCGCCCTGCTCGACGGCAGCCAGAAAATCGGCGCGGGTTTCGACGCGCGTCACTTCGCACTCAATGGCGTCGGCCTGCAGCACGGTCTGGGCGAGTTCCGCGTCGTGCGGATTATCTTCGAGATGGAGGATACGCAGAGGTGATGGCATGACACTCCCCCCGTCAATGACGCCCGGAGTTGGCCCGCCCCGGCACGCGGCGCGGGCACGGGGAAACTCCGGGCTGAAAGCCTGAAAGTCGGCTGGAAGCCGACTGAATGCCGGCGAACTTCCAGCCCGGTTCACCGGGCTTTCATGTTCTTAGCCGGGAGATTCCATCTCCCGGCTTCCGGCTCCCGGCTTATCTCTTATCTCACACTCCCCGGCGGCGGCTCGTTGATGACGGCCCAGAAGACGCCCAGTTGCTTGACGGCGTCAATAAACTCGTGAAAGTCCACCGGCTTCACCACGTAGGCATTCACGCCCAACTTGTAACTCTCGGCCAGGTCGCTCTCCTCGCGCGACGAGGTGAGCACGACCACCGGCATCGTTTTGAATTGCTCGTCCGCCTTGATGGCCCGCAGCACTTCCAGCCAGTCCACTTTGGGCATCTTGAGGTCGAGCAACACGACGACCGGGTTGCCGTTGGCGCGCATTTTGAAGGCGCTCCGGCGATAGAGATAATCGAGCGCCTCTTCGCCGTCGCCGACGACGACCACCTCGTTGGCGACGTTGTAATCGGCCAGCGCGATGAGCGTCAGTTCCACGTCGTTCGGATCGTCTTCGGCCAGCAAGATGCGAGCCAGATGTTCGTTCATGGTCAATCCTCCGTGGCTGATTTTGGAAGCGAGAAGTAAAAAGCCGCGCCGCTGTCCACCGCGCCTTCGGCCCATGCCCGGCCGCCGTGGCGGTGAACGATGCGCCGGACGTTGGCCAGCCCGATGCCCGTGCCCTCGAATTCGCCGGCACGGTGCAGGCGCTGGAACACGCCGAAGAGTTTGTCAACGTAGCGCATTTCGAACCCGACCCCGTTATCCCGGATGAAAAATACGATCTCATTATCCTGGCTGGAGTCGCAGCCGATCTCGATTTCGGCCCGTGGGCGGGTGCGAGTGTATTTGACGGCGTTGGCAATGAGATTCACCCACGCAAGCCGCAGCATGGAACTGTCGCCGTGGACCTCGGGCAGGGGGGCGATCTTCCACACGATGGCCCGGCCCTCCATCTCCTGCCGCAATTCGCGCAGCGCTTCTTTGACGGTCTGCTCCAGATTGACCGCGCCGGGCTGCATCTCGGCGCGTCCGACGCGTGAGAAGGTCAGCAGGTCGTCAATCAGCGCCCCAATCCGCTTGGCCGACTCGGAGATCGTCGTCAGATAGCGACGGCTCTTTTCGTCCAGCGCGGGCGCGGCCCCGGCCTGCAGCAGGTCGGCGAAGCCGATGACGTGGCGCAGCGGCGCGCGCAGATCGTGCGAGACCGAGTAACTGAAGGCTTCCAATTCACTGTTGGCGGCTTCGAGTTGTTGGTTGGCAGTCTCAAGCTTTCGGTTGGCGGCTTCGAGTTGCTCATTGGCCTGTTTCTCCCGGGCGCGAGCGCGAAGCATCGCCTCGGCAACGCCTGAGATCATCGAGGAAGTTGCGAAGAAGACGGCCAGGCCCAGCCAATCAGCGGAATCTCGGATGAAGGGTCGGTCAACGAACACTGGCAACACATACAGTGCCGTGAGACAGGAGAGAAATGTCCCCAGCAAGCCAGCGGAAAAGCCCCCGTAGAGTGCGGCGACCATTACGGCCGGATAGAACGTCAGCCAGGCAAGGCGCACTCCAAGGGCTTGCAGTGGCCAGAGCCGCAGGGCGGCGGCCACAGCGGTAAGGGCTATGGCAACGACGTAGGGTTGCCATGCGTAGCGAAATGCACTCTTCGGGTCCATGCCTGCTCTCATCTAGTCAACAGCGAAAGTCGAACAACCAGCCGACGAGCACTAGACTGCCGATGAGGATGACGGCAACGCCTATGGCCTGTGAAACGATTTGGAGTGAATGCGCAAGGCGAGAGTTAGGTCGGACAGTCTGGGAC
>JACQED010000618.1 GCA_016200785.1 Chloroflexota bacterium | reverse complement strand
TGACCGAGGCCCAGGCCCGGCAAAGGATCGAGGCTCAGTCGGCGCAAAACGAGAAACTCGCGCGGGCCAACGTCGTCGTCGAGAACGGCGGCACGTTCGACGAAACGTGGGCTCAGGTGCAGGCGGCCTGGGCGAAAATTGACGTGGCCGCGCACGCCGTCACGCCCCCGCCCACCGCCGCAGTGCCCCTGCCCGTTGCTCCTGTCTCGCCGACGGCGGCGACCCTGCCGAGAGCCGAAGCCCTGGCGGCAGCCCTGGCGGCCGCCCCGATCGTCGTGCGGCGCGGCAAGCCGGGCGATGCGGCGCAGATCGCCGAGTTCATCAACACGGTCACGGCGAACGCGCGCGCCCTCACGCGCGCCGACGTGATGGCGACCTTTGGCGAGAAGGCTTATCTGCTGGCGGAGGCGAACGGATCGGTGACAGGCATCGCCGGCTGGCAGGTGGAGAATCTGGTGACGCGGGTGGACGACTTGTATTTTGCCCCCGGCGCGCCAGCCGAACGTGTCCTGCCGCCGCTGATCGACGCGGTGGAGGCGCGCTCGCGTGAATTGCAGAGTGAAGCGGCATTGATTTTCGTCTCTGAGGCCACGAGCGAGGAAGCCGCGCGCTTGCTGGCTGGATCGGGCTACACTCCGCAAACAGCTGAGACTATCGGCGTTGTCGCGTGGCGCGAAGCGGTGAAAGAATCTCAGCCGCCGAACACGAAGTTGTTGTTCAAGAGACTGCGTGAGGATCGGGTGCTGAGACCCGTCTGATGTGTCACGTGTCACGGTTTACGTGTCACGTGACGATCCATACTTCGAGGAGCAAACATGACTAACGTGGTGAACTGGGCTAAAGCCCATCCCAGACTAAGCGCGTGGTTCGCGCTGGGGATCGGGATGGTGGCCATCTTGGCTTATGAGGCGAAGGATGTCGGGCTTTTGCCGGGGCAGTGGGCCGCGCTGATCGTCGCGACGATTGCGGTCGCCGGGTTGTGCGTGTGGATTATCGGCTGGGAAGACGACGACGAGGAGACCGACGAGAAACCAGCCGAAGGCGCGGCGAAGAGCGAGACGGCGAAAGGGAAGTCGTCTGAAGATGCGACGGGTAGTGAGGCGGGCGAAGCGAAACCGTCTGAAGACGCGGCCAAGAGCGAGGGAGACGCAGCCAGGTCGGCGACGGGCAAAGCCAAGAAGAAATAGGGGCGCTCAACTAAACGCCACTGGCGCCGGTCGTTTTCCCCTGATTCAATTCGACGAACAAAGTGCTTGCCAGTTCGGCGCCGAGAACGTGCTCGGCTCCGGCGGAGGCGACGCGCACCGGGCCGTTGAACGGCGCGCGGTTGCGCACCGCGATGGGCGCGCCGGGAGTCAATCGCAGGCTGGCGAGGTAGCGCAGTTTATCGGGGTCGTGCGTCCTCACGCGTGAGAGCGTCCCGGAGGCGCCGGGCGCGCAATCGATCAGGCACACATCGTCGACGACCGGCATCACGCCATCCTTCGTCGGGATCGGATCGCCGTGAGGACAGCGCGTGGGGTGGCCGGTCATCTCATCCATGCGATCTTCCAGTGCGTCGCTGACCGCGCCTTCGAGTGCGTGGGAGTGATCGTGGGTTTCCTCCCAGCCAAAGCCCATGACTTTGACGAGGAAAACTTCTAGCAGACGATGGCGGCGGATCGAGCGCAGGGCTTCGCGCTCGCCGGCAGAGGTGAGGCTGACGCCTTGATACGGCTCGCGTCGCAAGTAACCTGCTTTGTCGAGACGCGTGAACATTTTGGCGACGGCCGGAAGCGAGACGCCAAGACGACTCGCGAGCAGGCCGGTTGTGGCGCGTTCGCCGCGATGATGACAGCGATACACCTCGCCGAGGTATTCGCGCATCGTCGAGCTGATGGCCGGAGAAGAGGGAGAATCGTTCACGGAGAAAGTTGCTCGGAGTTAACTTCGATGTTTTACAGACTGAAAGAGTCGGGTTAACCACTTGCCTTGATTTTGTAGATACTAACCGATATATTAGCGTAAATGAAGTTTACTTGCAAGGTGATGGAGGACAGCCTCTCGTGATAACAGCCGCGGCGATAGCCTTGATCGCGTTTCGGGAAGGTTTAGAAGCAGCCCTGATCGTGGGCATCGTGCTGGGATATTTGAGCAAGATCGGCCAGGCCGGGCGGACACGTTTCGCCTGGGCCGGCGTGCTGGCGGCGCTGGCGGTCAGCGTCGCGCTGGCCGTCGGCATTCAGGTCGTCGGCGCGGAGTTGGCAGGCCGGGCCGAGCAGATCTTTGAGGGCACGACGATGTTTCTGGCCGTCGGCGTGCTGACGTGGATGATCTTCTGGATGCGCTATCAGGCGCGCGTCATCAAATCGTCGCTCGAGCGCGAGGTGGACGCCGCCGTCAACACGGGACAGAACTGGGGACTCGCGGCGCTGGCTTTCGTCGCCGTGTTCCGCGAGGGCGTGGAAACGGCGTTGTTCCTTTCGGCCGCCGCGTTCGCCAACGATGGGTTTGGCACGCTGCTCGGATCGATCGTCGGCCTCGCCGCCGCCGCGCTCGTCGGCTATCTCATCTATGCTTCGACGGTGCGGCTCAACCTGCGGCTGTTCTTCGGCGTGACGAGCGCGCTGTTATTGATCTTCGCCGCCGGTCTGCTGGCGCACGGCATCCATGAATTTCAAGAAGCCGCGCTCATCCCGACGTTGAACGAGCACATTTGGAACACGAACAGTATCCTCGACGAGAAGTCTCCGCTGGGCGAAGTGCTCCGGGCCGTCGTCGGTTACAACGGCAAACCGTCGCTCGAAGAAGTGATCGCGTATTGGGCGTACTGGCTGGTGGCCGTGTTCGGCGTGCGCTGGTGGGTGGATCGGAGGGTGGCGCGGCTGGCGACGGCGACGCCGTAGCGCGGTTTGGGAGTCTCACGCAAAGTCGCAAAGGCGCGAAGAATTACAACCTGGCGAAATCCGCCCCGCGGTGAGAAAATCACGAGCGGGGCATTTGTTTTTCCTCGCGTTTGGAGTATCATTGAGGGTATGAGCCTCGGCACTCTCATCAGCATACTCACCACGCTCGTGCGATTGCTTCAGCAGTTGAGCGGACTGCGTTCGAAGGCCAAGCCCGCGGCGGGCGAGGGGGCAGGCGATCGGAAGACGGGTGAAAAGAAAACGCGCGAGGAGAAATCGCGCCCAAAGGGCGCTCCTACGAGCCCCGCGCCATCATCTCCCGTTGCGTCTCCCTCGCGCCGCCCTCGCCGTGTGTTGGCGGGAACGTTGGGCATGTTGTTCGCCGCTGGCTTCGCCGGAACCACGGCTTACCTTGTCACGCGCCAGCGTCAACGCCGAGCCGTGCGGAGGCGTCCGGTTCACGCGCCGTTCCCCGAAGAGCTCCTCGACGTTCTCGCGCCGCCCGGCGGCGATGGGCATTTCTTCTACGCCGGCGAAGGGCTGATCAACATTGCCACCGATGCGTTCTATCCTGTTGTGGACGGCATCCCCGACTTTGGAGCGCCGCACGCTTCCGGAGCGCAACACGCGCTGGAGATCCGCCGGCATGAGTCTGCCGCGTGGGTCGACTTCTATGATCCGCTGGTGCGCGGAATCCTCGTTCCGTTCGTGTGGCAAGGGAACACAACCGGCGAGGCGGCATTGGCCGGCGCGGTCGCGGGCGAAGCCTTCGACGGCTGGTGCCTCGCGGTTCCGTGCGGCACGGGCGCATTGGAGATCGAGATGGCGCGCGCTAATCCGCACGCGAAGTTTCTCTGCCTCGACGGGTCATGGGAGATGCTGTTGGAGGCCCGCCGCCGGGCGCTCGAGGCCGGCCTGGCAAATTTGTATTTCGCTCGCGGCGATGCCGAACTTCTGCCTCTGCAGTCCGGCGTCTTTGACAGCCTGTGGTCGGCGAACGGCTTTCACGTGTATCCTCACCCGGAGCAGGCGATTACGGAATTGACGCGCGTGGCGAAGCCGGGCGCGATCATCGCCGGCGTCTCGCTGGTTCCCGGAGGTCCACCGCTCGCGGACACAGTGATGCGCGCGATGTCCCGCCAATTGCCCGGCCTGCGCGACGTCAGCACTCACCTCTCTCTCCTCACCGCCGCCGGCCTGCGCGAGATGCACGCCTTCCGCGACGGCGCGACGGTGCGCTTCCTCGGCACGAGGGCGGGGTGAACTCTCACCCCAGCCCTCTCCCCTGGGGAGAGGGCCGTGCCTCAATCCCCTTTTCGCCCCGTCCATTATTGTGTATGCTTGCGGCATGGACGAGGACACCTCGCCAACCCGCGCACAACGCCGCGAGCACAGCGATACCGCGCCTACCCGACCCCACGAACCGGATGCGGGGGACACCTCGCCCCACCGCGCGCAAAAGCGATCGCGCCGCGCCCGCAACGGATGGGGTTGGCGACTGATCGCCGTTTTGCTCGCCGCCGCCGTCGCGCTGAACCTGTGCCTCACCACCGGCGTTTGGCTGAACTACTAT
>JACQED010000617.1 GCA_016200785.1 Chloroflexota bacterium | reverse complement strand
TATTTCCCTGCTTGATAAGCAACCCGCTCTGAGCTTCCTCTTGAGCGTGGAAGCCCTCCGGACACAGGACACCGCCGAGGTGCGGCGCAGCCTGCTCACCGCCCTGACGTTCAGCCCCAGACTGAGCGCGTTCCTCACAGGTCACACGGCAGGCGTGACCAGTGTCGCCTTCAGTCCCACAGATGGGATTCTCGCCTCAGGCAGTGAAGACAAAACCATCATCCTGTGGGATGTGGCGACCCGCCAGCCGCTTGGCCCGCCCCTCACGGGTCACACGGATAGCGTGACCACCGTTGCCTTCAGCCCGGATGGCAAACTGCTGGCCTCGGCCAGTAAGGATGATACTGTCTTCTTGTGGGATGTCGCCACCCGCCAGCGGATCGATCCACCACTCGAAGGCTACTCGATTGCCTTCAGTCCGGATGGCGGAACGCTGGCAGCGTCCACCTTCAACGGGACCGTCCTTCTGTGGGATTTGACAACGCTGGAGCCGCTCGACCCGCCTCTCTACAACTTCTACTACGAGTATATGGACCACCTTGTGTTCAGCCCGGATGGCAAGGTGCTCGCAGCGGATGGGCGGGATGGCACCATCCTGCTTTGGGATGCCGCGACCCACGAGCAGCTTAGCCATGCTGGCTCCGGCCACACAGCCAACGTGACCAGCCTCGCCTACAGCATCTTTGGCGATATCGCCTCGGGCAGCAAGGACACGACGATCATCAGGCGTGACCAAACGCTGCACCGCCACACGGCAACGGTCTCCAGCCTCGCCTTCAGCCCCGACGGCGACTTCCTGGCCTCAGGCAGCGCAGACAAGACCATCATCGTGTGGGATGTCTCGCGTTGGCAGTCGCCCGCCCTACCGCTATCGTCGCTCATCGGTCACACGGCGCCAGTGACCAGCGTGGCCTTCAGCCCCGACGGGAAGACGCTGGCCTCGGGCAGCGCCGACACAACTGTCATCCTGTGGGACGTATGGCCCACAGCGGCCATGGATAATCCCGACCCCTTGACGCTGGATGCCGCTACCATTGAGGCGTGGTTAACCCGCGCCTGCCGCATTGCCAACCGCAATCTCACGCGGGCGGAGTGGGCGCAGTATATGGGCGACGAGCCGTATCGGAAGACGTGCGAGCAGTGGGAGGAGGGGGAGAATAGGTCAACGAATGGAGAACGAATAAACGAATAGACCGTAGTCAAGCCGAGCCTTATCTCGTCTCCGCCGCTGCGACCTGCATTCGTTTATTCGTTTCATATTCGTTGACCAAATTCGCCCTCGCCCACCGATACACGGCCTCCACCTTCTCGACCATCTTTTCCAACGCAAACTCCCGCTTGGCTCTTGCCAGCCCTGCCTGACTCATCCGCGTTCGTAGTTCGTCGTCGGCCAGAAGGCGATTGATCGCGTCTGCCAGCGCGCGCGAACTATGCGGTGGAACGACGAGGCCCGTCACGCCATCCTGCACGACGTAGGACGTGCCCGTGCCGAGTTCGGTCGTGACACACGCGAGGCCCGACGCCATCGCTTCGAGCAAAACCGTGCCGAAGGCTTCGGACCGCGCGCTGGCGGGAAGCACGAACAGGTCGCCGGAATGATAGAACGCCGCCAACTCAGCCTCGGGCAATTCGCCGACGAAGGTCACGCGATCGGCCACGCCAATTCTTTGCGCCAGCGCTTCCCATTCCGCCCGCATCGGCCCGTCGCCGCCGAGGATCAATCGCGCGTTGATCTCCTGCATCGCGTGGATGAGCGTGTCGAGACCTTTGTAGTATCGCAGGCGACCGAGGAAGAGAATTGATTGCTGATTGCTGATTTTCGATTGCAGATTGCCAATTGCGATTTGTTGATTGTTGAATGTTGAAGGCTGACGACTGATGACTGACGACTGATGATTGCGAAGCAGCCCTGTGGGCCTGACGACTGATTCCGGCTGAAACCTACGTAGGTCAACTCCGAGAGGCACGACGACGCAGCGATCGGCCATGCGGCGAAGGTGAGGCGAAGAGACGATGTAATTGGGGCTGGTGACGACGATACGCGCGGCGCGGCGGAGGACGAGGCGCATGAGAGGCCGATACAGCCGCAGGATGAGTTGCTGACTGCCACGCACCACGTCGCTGTGATAAGTGATCACCGTGCGGCCCCGATTGAGCAGCAACTGACTTATCTCGCCGATCGGATATGGGAAGTGCAGGTGCGTGATGTCGGGCGAAAGCCCGGCCAACATGGGCGGCTAGGCGAGACTGAGGGGCGTGGAGGCGACGGTCGCCAGCCTCCCGGCTCGACGCACCGTGACGCCATTGAGAGTCCCGACGCTGCTCTCCGATCCCTGCGCCGTCACCAGCACCGAGACGATGTGCCCGGCCGCCGCCTGCGCCTCAGCCAGCGCCCGGATGTGGTTCTCGATGCCGCCGAGGACGGGGGTGTAGTCTTTGTAAATATGTAGGATATTCACGCCACCGCCTCGTAAACCCTGAGCGTGGCCTCCGCCGCGCGCTCCCACGAGAACGACGCGGCGTGCTCGATTCCTCGTCGTCGCATTTCGTCCCGCTCTCCGGCATCTTCCAGAATTCGTGAAAGTGTCTCCGCGACCGATGCGCTGTTCGTCGGATCGAATCTGACCGCCGCCGCGCCGCCCGCTTCTTCCAGACCGGGGGCATTCGAGCACGCCACGGGCGTGCCGCACGCCATCGCTTCGACAACTGGCAAGCCGAAGCCTTCGACGAGCGATGGAAATACAAACAGTGTTGCACCAGAATACAGCGCCGGAAGATCGGCCTCGGCAACCGCGCCGAGGAAGCGAACACGATCGGCCAGTCCAAATGCCTCAACAGCGCGACGGGCTTGAGGGTAGCGCCGGTCTTCGGCTCCGGCGACGATGAGCGGCGGCGTCTCTGCGGGCAATCGGGCGAAGGCTTCCATCAGGCGCGGGAGATTCTTGTGCGGCCGGTTCGTGCCGACGTACAGCAGATAACGATCAGGCAAGCCGATGCGGGCACGGAGGGCCTTCACTTCATTCCGCAAGCGCGGGCGAAAGTGAGAATCAATCCCCGGTGGGATGATGACGATCTTGCGTGAATCGAGGCTCAGTTTCGCCACGAATGAATCGCGTGCCGCCCGGCTGAGGACGATGATCTGCGCCGCATCTTCGCCGGCCTGGCGATGGCTGAAACGGATCATCCACCGCCCCATGAAGGAGAATCCAGCCGCCGAAGATAACGGGATCAGATCGTAGAATGTGACGACGCTGGGGCACGGCAGCGGCATGAAGGTCGGAGACGGATACAGCAGGAAATACGGCGCGTGGTACACACTCGCGTCCGTCGCGCCGACGGCTGCCGGGATAAAGCGGTGCTGATCCAGCGAGCCGGGGCGTGCCAGCAATGGCAACAGGTGGGCGGAAATCTGCGAGAGATCATGGCGCGAGTTTTCCTCCGCCGGGTTTGAGATCACCGTCACCTCAGTGTACGCCGCCAGCGCCCGCGCCAATCCGAAGGCGTAGCGCCCGATGCCCGGGTAGCGGTCGGCGATCGTTCGTCCGTCGAATGCGACTTTCACCCGATTGCCTCCAGCCAGGCCTGCTCGAATCGCCGCGCCATTTCTTCAAGTGAGAAATGATCCCGCGCCCGCGCTCGACCCGCCTCCCCCATCACCCGGCGGCGCTCGGAGTCGCGAAGAAGCGCGACGATCGCCTCAGCCAGCGCCGGTGCGTCGCCTGCGGGAACGAGTCTCCCGGTGACGCCGTTGACGATGATCTCAGGCACCGCCCCGGCGCGCGTCCCGATCACCGGCAGGCCGGCGGCCATCGCTTCGAGGATCGTCCGGCCAAAGGGTTCGGGGAGGAGCGACGAGTGAACGGTGAGGGTGGAATTGGCGAAGAGTTCCGAGCGTTCGCGAAAGCCGTCAAAGGTCAGCGACTTGCCCAGGCGCAGTGATTCGGCGAGGGCGAGAAGTTCGCGGTGGTACGGCTCGCCGCCGGCCAACATGCCGGGCCGGTTGTCAGCCTCCGACCAAACCCCGACGATCTCGCCGTGCGCTTCGGGTACGCGGCGCGCGACCTCGGCCATTGCGCGGATGAAAACCGCCTGGCCTTTCCAGCGCACGAGCCGAGCGGCGTGAGTAATTGTAGAGACGGCCCGGTGGGCCGTCTCCGGGCGGGCCGCCTCACCAGGTAGAGGAACACCATCAGGAATGACCGTCATCGGCGCGGCCAGCGACTGGTATCGTCCAGCGAGAAAACCGGATACGGCGACAATGCGCCGGGGAATGTGACTGAGCGGGCGTGCCAGAGAGAGAGGCAGTGTGTCGTCGTTGAGACGCCAGAGGCTGGGCACGCCGGCGAGCCGCGCAGCCAGCGCGCCGACGACGTGCGTGCGCGCCGTAAAGGTGTGGATGATCGCGGCAGATTCGCGCCTGGCGAGTCCGGCGAGGGCGAGAGCCGATTGAACGAGACGCGCGCCAGCCATGAACTGGCCTTTGAGTTGAAGCAACGGGAGCGTTCGCACCTGCGCGCCTGTTTGCCGGAATCTTTCCGCAGCCGGGCTGTGCGGATCGGCGACGACAATCGGCTGAAACCGCGCGCGATCGATGGCGGTTACGAGATCGCACAGCATCGCCTCGACGCCGCCGAAGACCGGGGCGTGATCGACCAGCAAAATGGGAAGCGGGCGCGACGTGTCTGCCACGTATGCCTAACGACTCTGCGCTCGGCGGCTCAACGCGACGACGACGTAGTCGCGCGCCTGGTAATAGCGGAAATCATAACCGCTCATGTCGCTGTCATACACCACGCGGTAGTCCGGCTTGGCCTTCCAGTAGTATGCCCCGAACAAGTCGTCGGGGCCATTCAAAACGAAATCGGCAATGTAGTCGATCTTCGAGCGAGCGACATACTCTGCCATCGTTTCGCTGGCAATGGCCTCATAAGCGGCGTTATTGATCACGCCGTCAAGATTGACGACCCGTCGGGAGGATCGATAGGCCAGGAGGCCGGCGTTATATGAGCCGATCACAGCCTCGGGCGCAGTGTTGTCGCGCAGCCAGTATGCCGCTTTCAGCATCTCGCGCTGATGATCGTTGTGCGGTCTGCCGAGGAAATCTATGTTTGCGATAATGCCCAGTACGAACAGGACTCCGCCCAGAGCGTAAAGGCCGGCTCGTTCGGGTCTTGTCAGAGCGCGGGTCGTGAGCCAGGTGGCAACTATTCCGGTCACGACGTAAATGGCTGGCGCGATCGAATAGGCGTAGTAGGGCCGTGTTCCCCAGCGAAATAACACGTGCGCCGAGATGAAGACCGAAATCCACGTCAGGCAAATCACCGCCGGGAGAAAGGCGGGCTGGCTCGCCATTTCTCTCGATCGCATGTCGTAGCGACGCCACAACCAGATTCCGAACGCCGCCGTCGTCAACAGCCAACCACCGTCCGCCCACGCTGCCCGGATGGGAAACAACAGGTACAGGCGCGTGAAGCCGTAGAACAATGCTCCGGCCATGAATTGGATCAGGGCCGGCAGAAGGTCGTTTCCCGAATGCTGTCTCACGAATTCTGCGCGCATCACCATCGGCCCCGCCCAGCCGCTGGCCTGCGCTATCGTGCCGAATGTGAGCAAGCTCCAGATGGTCCATGGCAGGATCAAAGCAGTGGCAGTCACGCTTGCCGCCGCCACCCGGCGTACCTCATGCCGTCGGAGCAAAAGACCGCCGAGTAGAATCACGATCAGCATGATGTTATCGGTTCGGGCCAGCAGGGTCAACCCCCACACGATTCCCGTCAGCAGATACGGCCGCGCCCGAGTCGGGCTGTCCCGTTCGAGGCGAAAGAAGAGAAGCAATGACAGCGCCACGAGAAGCGCGTTCAACGCCGTCTCCATTCCGTTGATGGCGATGAATATCAGACGCAGATGGAGGCACCAGATGGCGAGAGCCAGCAACGCGCCAGCCACCTTTCCAGTGATACCACTGACAATTTTGTACACGACGAAACCGGTCAGCACGTCGGCCAGCGCGCTCAGGGCCAGCAGAGCGTGAATGGGGAAGTCGCCTTGGCCGCCGAACAGCCAGAAACTCAACACCGAGAATAAGAGCCACAACGGGTGGAAGCCGTTCGTCAAGTTGACGCCGTCGAATGACGCGCCGTGCCCGGCAAGAATGTGCTGGGCGATTTTGAAGTAATAGAAGGCGTCGTCATTCAGCGTGAGGGTGATCAGGTCGTCAATTGGCCGGGCAATCAACACGAGGCGCAGGGCAAGGCCCGCCGATAGCAGGATCATAACGGCCAGCCTGATACCGATCTGCCGGGAAAACCATGATGCCGACAATTGACCCCTTGCCTAGCGAATCGTCTCGGCGACCTTCTGATATACGGCCATTGTCTGGCGGGCGACTTGCTGCCAGTTGAACTGGCGGGCGCGAGCGATCCCACGGGCGCGAAGCGACCCGGCGAGAGTCGGGTCTGCCAGCACTTGAGTGAGACGCGCGGCCAGCCCTTGAGAGTCACGCGCTTCCACGAGCAGTGCCGCCTCGCCGACGACTTCGGGCAGAGACGCCGCATTGGAACACACCACCGGCGTGCCGCAAGCCATCGCTTCGAGCGGCGGCAAGCCGAAGCCTTCGTAGAACGAAGGAAAGGCGAGCGCGTCGGCGGCGGCATACAGCGCGGGCAAATCTTCGCGGGCGACGAACGGGAGTTGAGTCACACAATGCGCGAGACTCTCTTCGCGGATGATCGCTCGCTCCTCCGCGCGAAATTGCCCGCCCACTTGCAGGAAGCGAACGGGGATACGCCGGCGAACTTGAGCAACCGCGCGCAGGATGGCGGAGACGTTCTTGCGCGG
>JACQED010000616.1 GCA_016200785.1 Chloroflexota bacterium | reverse complement strand
GACATCTACATTCGCCCGCTGGCCTACAAGGCCGACGAGATCATCGGCGTGAAACTGAACGACCTGCGCGATGAACTGAGCATCGCCGCCCTGCCCTTTGGCCGCTACGTTGACAAAGAGGAGGGCTTGCACGTGACGATCTCATCGTGGATTCGCGTGGACGACAACATGATTCCGGCGCGCGGCAAGATCAGCGGGGCTTACGCCAATTCGGCCTTCGTCAAGACCGATGCCCTGCGCGCCGGCTTCGACGAGGCGCTGGTGCTGAACGCCGACGGTCACGTAGGTGAGGCGAGCGCAGCCAACTTCTTCATGCTCAAGGACGGGCGGATGATCACGCCGCCGATCACCGAGAACATCCTCGAAGGCGTCACGCGGCGCACGGTGATGACACTCTTGCGCGACGAACTTGGGATAGAAGTCGTCGAGCGGCCGATCGACCGCACCGAAGTGTACTTGTGCGATGAAGCGTTCCTGTGCGGCACCGGCGTTCAGATCTCCGCGATCGCGCGCGTCGATCACCGACCCGTCGGCACGGGGCAGATGGGCCCGGTCGTCTCCGACCTGCGCGACTTGTACTTCGAGGTGGTGCGCGGCAGGTCGCCCAAGTACCGGCATTGGTGCGCGCCGGTGTACGAGCGCGAGACAGCGTTGGCGCATTAGCACTCACTCGGTACACGGATTACAGGGATTCGACTGATTGCACGGGGTAAGCGTTCAGGTCACGCGGCCCTTTCTTACCACCACCCCCGCAACAACACGGGGGCAGGCGACACAAAGACACCAAGTTTCACGACGCTTTCTTTGTGTCCTTCGTGTCTTCGTGCCTTCGTGGTAAAGGTCTGGCGGCGGACTGAACGGTTACTGCACGGGTTCGCGAGGGCGCGCTTTGCCCAATGGACTCCGTCTTATCCGTGAAATCCGTGTACTGTCTTCTTGAATGGACACTCTCACCTTCCACCCCCCTCGCCGACTCGGCCTCTTCATCGGCACAGTCGGCCTCGTGCTGTTGATCGGGCTGGACGTCGTCTTTCTCCTGCTACTACCCCAGCCGCCTCTCGGCATCACGAATTTCATCTGGGGCTTTCTCTTCATCCTCACACTGCCGGTGCTGGCCGTGCTGGGCTATCGTTCCTATGGGGTTCTGCGAGCAGCCTATCATCTGAGTGACGATGCGCTGACGATTGAGTGGGGCGCGCGGCGCGAGGTGATTCCTCTGCGCGAAGTGAAAGAAGTGCTGGCGGGGAAAGAGATCGAATCCGAGTTGAGTCCAAAGGGCCTCTGGTGGCCGGGTTGCATCATCGGCAAACTGCCGACCGACCGGCTGGGCGAGATTCAATATCTCGCGACGATGCCGCAAGACGCGCAATTGTTGCTGGCGGCCGAGGGCGGCGCCTTCGCGATCTCGCCGGAGCCGCTCGACGATTTCCTCGCCGCGCTCGAGGAACGGCGCGGGCTTGAGTCGTCCGCCGAAGTTCTGCGCGAATCCGTTCAACCGGCGTTCCTGTCGTTGCGTGTGTGGCGAGACCCGTGGGCGCGAGGGTTGACAGCGGTGAGCGCGCTCAGCGTCGCCGGGCTGTTCGCCTACGTGCTTTTGCTCCTGCCCGACCTGCCGGTCAGCATGCCTCTGCACTTCGCCGCCGACGGCCTGGCCACGCCCGATCGCGTCGGCGCGCCGCGCGGCTTGTTGATACTTCCATTCATCGGCTTGCTGACGCTGATCGTCAACGGCGTGCTGGGCGGCATCCTCCACATCCGTCAGGATGGCCGGGGCGCAGCCTACTTGTTGTGGGGTACGTCTGCCTTCACGCAAATTCTGGTGTGGATAGCAACACTGGGATTGATCGCCAGAGTATGATCTTATACTTCGCTAACTTGACACCCCCCTTTTCCCGGCGGTATAATCTTTTGTGGAGCGTTAGCACTCTCGTTTCGGGAGTGCTAATGCTATCCGGCCTAATATGACCGAGTTGACCGACAGGCAAGAAAAGATTCTCGGACTCGTCATCCGAGAGTACATCGACACCAGCATCCCCATCGGTTCGAAGAATCTGGTCGCGAAGTACAACCTCGGCCTCAGTTCGGCCACCATCCGTAATGAAATGGCGGTGCTCACCGAGCGCGGCTACCTGCGCCAGCCTCACACTTCGGCCGGGCGCGTGCCGACGGAGGAGGGCTATCGCTACTTCGTCCAGCGGATCCTGGGCGAGACCGAACTGCCCGTTGCCGAACAGCGCCTGATCAGCCATCAATTCCATCAGGCCCACGGCGAGGTGGATCAGTGGATGCGATTGGCGGCGTCGGTGCTGGCCCAGCACGCCCGGGCCGCCTCGCTCGTGACCGCGCCGCAGACCGAGCGCGCGCGCTTCAAGCGCCTCGAACTGATCTCGACGCAGGGGCGGATGGTGCTGATGGTACTCGTCT
The DNA here is from genome assembly GCA_016200785.1 of Chloroflexota bacterium. Lineage (GTDB taxonomy): Bacteria > Chloroflexota > Anaerolineae > Anaerolineales > JACQED01 > JACQED01. The sequence continues at coordinate 2,818 of JACQED010000616.1, read as the reverse complement.
TGCACAGCGGAGAAGTGCGCCAGCAAATGCTGACCCTCGCCGAGCCGGTGCCGCAGGAGACGTTGACGGAGACAGCCGGGCGGATCAACGCCGCCTGCCTCGGCCTCGAGGCCGAGGCGGTCGCCGCCCTCGCGCCGCGCTTCCCGACGCTGGGCGACGAAGTCCTGCGCCTGGCGGCCGACGTGATGGGCAAAGCCGACGCGCTCTTAACGCGCGAAGTCTATCGCGACGGGCTGACGACGGTGCTGTCTGAGAAAGAATTCAAAGAGAGCGACACGGCTCGCCAGGCGCTGCGTATGCTGGAAGAGCGCAGTATGCTCGACGAAGTCCTGGCCAAAGTGCTCAGCCCCGCGATCGGCGGCGTGCAGGTCATCATCGGCGGCGAGGGCTACTGGGAAGAACTCAAGGAATGCTCGATGGTGCTGGCCCGTTACGGCGTGACCGGCGGCGCGACGGGCGCGCTCGGCGTTCTCGGCCCCACGCGCATGCCCTATGGCCGCGCCATCTCCGCCGTGCGCTACGTGGCCGGAATGATGAGCGATCTGATGTACGAAATGGGTGGAGAGTAGAGAAGTGGCAGAGGCAGCAGCAGGAGCGCCTGGCGAAGCGTGGCGCGATGACGCCTCGCCGATCGGCGGCGAGGAAACCAACGCAGCCGAGGCAGCATTGGAAATCGGGGCCGCGCCGGCGCCCGACGAGTTGACCATGCTGAAACAGGAACTTGAAGCGGCGAAAGTTAAAGCGGCGGAGAACCTCGACGGCTGGCAGAGGGCGGCGGCCGACCTCGCCAACTACAGGAAGCGCATCGAGCGCGAAAAGTCCGACGCCTATCAGACGACGACCGCCGCCGTGATTGCGCGCATCCTGCCCGCGCTCGACGACTTCGACCGGGCGATGAGAGAGCCGTTCCCCGCGGACGAGAGCCAGGGCGCCTTCCAGGCGCGTTGGGACGGCATTGCCCTCATCCATCGCAAACTGCAAACCATTGTCGAGAACGAAGGCGTGACGCGCATCGAGGCCGACGGCGCGATGTTCGACCCGAATCTGCACGAGGCTGTCACGCACGACGAAAGCGAAAACCACGCCGAAGGCCAGATCATCGAAGTTCTGCGGCAGGGCTATCGCATGGGCGATCGGGTTCTGCGCCCGGCCTTGGTGCGCGTGGCGAAATGATCCGGACGCCGATCGACGCCGATCAACGCTGATTGGGACTCAAATCTTCGTTTATCTGCGTGGTTCGGCATCCCGAAAAAGGAGACTGACTCATGGGCAAAATTATCGGCATTGACCTCGGCACGACCAACAGCGTCGTCGCCATCATGGAGGGCGGCGAGCCGGTCGTCATCACCAGTTCCGAAGGCTCGCGGCTCGTCCCGTCCGTCGTCGCCATGAACCCCAAGACCGGTGAGCGGCTGGTGGGACAGGTGGCGCGCCGCCAGGCGATCACCAATCCCGAAAACACCATCTTTTCCATCAAGCGCTTCATGGGCCGCAAGTTCAACGACGCCGAAGTCCAACGCGCGATCAAACTCGTGCCTTACAAGGTGACGGCCGCGCCTAACGGCGACGTGCGCGTTCACATGGGCGGCAAGGAATACTCGCCGCCTGAAATCTCGGCCATGATCCTCGGCAAACTCAAATTGGACGCCGAGGCCTACCTGGGCGAGCAGGTCACGCAAGCGGTGATCACCGTTCCGGCCTACTTCAACGACTCTCAGCGCAACGCGACCAAAGACGCCGGGCGCATCGCCGGCCTCGAAGTCCTGAGAATCATCAACGAGCCGACCGCCTCCTCGCTGGCCTATGGCCTCGACAAAAAGAAGGACGAGACGATCGCCGTTTACGACCTCGGCGGTGGCACGTTCGATATCTCGATCCTCGACGTAGGAGACGGGGTGTTTGAAGTCCGCTCGACCAACGGCGACACCTTCCTCGGCGGCGACGACTTCGACCAGCGCATCATCGACTGGATCGCCGACGAGTACAAGAAGGATCAGGGCATTGACCTGCGCGGCGATCGGCAGGCGCTCCAGCGGCTCAAAGAGGCCGGTGAGAAGGCCAAGATCGAACTCTCGACTGTTCTGCAAACCGAGATCAATTTGCCTTTTGTCACCGCCGACGCCTCCGGTCCAAAGCACCTGACGATGATGCTGTCTCGCTCGAAACTCGAGCAACTCTCGGCTGACCTGGTCGAGCGATCCGTTGGCCCGGTTCAGCGCGCGCTCGACGACGCGAAGGTGAAGCCGAGCGACGTAAACGAAGTCGTTCTGGTCGGCGGCATGACGCGCATGCCGGCAGTGCAGGAGGCTGTGCGCAAGGTTTTCAACAAAGAGCCGCACAAGGGCGTGAATCCTGACGAAGTGGTCGCGATCGGCGCGGCGATTCAGGCCGGCGTGCTCGGCGGCGAAGTCAAAGACATCCTCCTGCTCGACGTGACCCCGCTCACGCTGAGCATCGAGACGCTCGGCGGCGTGGCGACCGCGCTCATCGAGCGCAACACGACCGTCCCCACGCGCAAGAGCCAGGTCTTCTCGACCGCCTCCGACATGCAGACCAGCGTGGAGATCCACGTCCTGCAAGGTGAGCGTTCGATGGCCGCCGACAACAAGAGCCTGGGCAAGTTCATCCTCGACGGCCTCCCGCCCGCGCCGCGCGGCCTGCCGCAGATCGAAGTCACCTTCGACATCGACGCCGACGGCATTCTCAAAGTCTCGGCGCAGGATAAGGCGACCGGCCGCTCTCAGCACATCACCATCACCGCCTCCTCCGGCTTGTCGAAAGACGAAGTTGAGAAAATGACTAAGGAGGCCGAGCGCTT
>JACQED010000605.1 GCA_016200785.1 Chloroflexota bacterium | reverse complement strand
TTCCGTGGCGGCTTCCGTCGCGCCGGTGTGCGCCTGGTCGAACGGCAGGATGCCCAGGAACTTCGGTAGCAGCACCATACTCACGGCCTGGCCTGGCGTAGCCTTGACAGGCCCGCTAGGCTGGGGCGCTTCGGTTGCGGCGGGCGCCGCAGTGGCGGCCGGCGCCTCAGTCGGGGCCGGGGCCGCCGTCGTCGCCTGTCCGCCGCCGCAGGCCGTGAGCAAGACCATCGCGACCGTCAGCAGGCTGACCAGGACTCTCAGATTCTTGAACATTTTGATGCTCCTCCTTAATGTGGGAAATGGTTGTCAACGATCACGGTTCAAAGGGTCAAGTGTGTAGTCATATCGCGTGTGGGGCATCACCCCCTTTCCATTCTCGCTCTATTGGATCGAACAGGCATCTCTCTATTCTCCTGCGGTCTGCCCCTGGCCGACTCGACGGCGGCGATTCCGGAGGTTTCGCACAGCCTGCCCCCAATTGGGGAGCAGCACCGACAGAATCAGCAGGACGCCGATCACGCCGGTCTGGGTGTTGCTGGTGATGTTGACGAGCGACATCCCGTTTCGCAGATTCAGGATGAGCAGGATGGACAGTCCGACGCCGGTGAGCGTTCCGGTGCCGCCGAAAATGCTGACGCCGCCCAACAGCACCATGGTGATGATATCGAGTTCAAATCCCTCCGCCGTGCTGCCACGGACCGCGCCCAGCCGGGCAGCGAGCAGTAACCAGGCCAACGTGGCGATCGTGCTCGAAGCGATGAACAGCGTCATCTTCATCTGCCGCACTTTCACCCCCGAATAGCGGGCGACCTCGCGATTGTTCCCGATCACAAAAACGTAGCGGCCAAAAGCGGAGTATTGCAGCACGATGACCGCTGCGACAAGCAAGACAAAGAAGATGATCGACGCGAGCGGGAGCGGGCCGAGCAGCGGCTGTTGCCCGAGGCGGTTGAACCACTCCGGGAAGTTCCCGATCGACCGGTCTTCCACCAGGATGCGCGCCACGCCCCGGTAGCCGATCAACCCGGCCAGCGTGACCGCCAGCGACGGCAGGCCCACGACCGAGATCCAAAAGCCGTTGAACGCGCCGACGATCACCCCGACGGCCAGGGTGACGAGAATGGCCGTCGGCAACGGCACGCCTTGTTCGTGGAGAAAGGCCAGCAGGCAGGAGGCCAGGCCCATGACCGACGCCACCGACAGGTCAATTTCGCCGTTGATGATGATGAAGGTCATTGCCAGGGCGACGATGATCCGCTCGATGAACAGTTGAAAGAGGTTGACCTGATTCTCGACGCTCAGGTAGACCGGCGACTGGACGACGTTGATGACGACGACGACGACCAAAATGGCAAGCAACAAACCTTCCCAACTCTTGAGCCGCTCCAGGTTACGCATCATGGCCGGCCTCCTCCTGCGCTTGCACGCCCGGCGTCTCGGTCGCCGGCCGGGCTTGCAGTCCGCTCCGCGCCCAGAGATTGCGCAGGCGATTGATGATCACGGCGTCGGTGGCGACGGCCACCAAGATCAACAATCCGAGCAGCGCGTCGCGCCAGAACTCGCTGATTTGCAGCCAGCGGATCAGGCTTTGCTCCAGCGTGTTGATCATGAGCGCGCCCAATAACGCGCCGATCATCGTGCCCGATCCGCCGAAGACATTCACTCCGCCGACTACCACGGCGGCGATCGCCGACAGTTCCATGCCCTGCGCGGCGACGACGGTGATATTGCCAAAGCGGGCCAGAAACATGAAACCGGCCAGGCCCGAGAGCGACCCGCACAACACGTAAGCGGTCATCACAATCCGCTGGGTCGGGAAACCGGCCACGCGGGCGGCCTCGGGATTCGATCCAATGGCATACAGCCGGCGGCCAAAAGGCAGGTAGGTGATGACCAGCTGGAAAATTACGACGATCAACAGCGCCAACGCCACCATCGGGCGGATGTCGAACGCGCCAACGGAGAACAAGTTCACGCGCGCGAGATCCAACAGCCACTGCGGCAATGAATCGGTCGTGACGGTTTTTGCGCCGGAATAATTAACCAACAGCGCGCGGTAGATCGCCAGCGTGCCGAGCGTTACGATAATCGAGGGCACTCGGCCATAAGCCACCAGGACGCCGTTAATCAGGCCCATTACGGCGCCCAGGCCGATTGCCATCAGGACGGCGGCGAGCGGCGAAATCCCGTTGTTGTTGGCAAGTTGTGTGCCGACGAAATAGGCCGTGAAGCCCACAATCGAGCCGACCGACAGGTCGTAATTGCGCGTCAGAATGACCAGTGTTTCTCCGACGGCGACGACCGCGATAATCGCCACGGTGGTCGTAATGCGGTTGAAGGTGCGCCCGCTGTAGTAGCCCTCGATCTGCGTGCCGAAGAAGATGAGCGTGACGATGATCAGGAAGACCAGGCTCAACTCGCGAATTTGCTCGGGGCGCAAATAACGCTTGATGGCGTCCATCATTGCATCTCTCCTGTCCCGCGATTCTGCCCCATAGCGGCAGTCAATACCTTCTCTTGCGTGGCTTCTTCGCGGGTGAAGATGCCCATCTGTCGGCCCTCGCGCATCACCAGAATGCGGTCGCTCATCGCCAGAAGCTCAGGCAAGTCGGACGAAATCAAGATAATCCCCAAGCCCTGCGCTGCCAGGTCGTTGATCATGTGGTGCACTTCGGCTTTGGCGCTCACGTCAATGCCTCGGGTTGGTTCGTCCAAAACCAGCAGTTGCGGGCGGGCGTTGAGCCACTTGCTCAACATCACCTTCTGCTGATTGCCGCCGGAGAGTCGGGCCACCTCGACGCGCACCGACGGGGCGCGAATCGCGAGCCGTTCGCGGAATCTCTCGGCGGCGGACTCTTCTGCCGCTCGTTTGATCAGACCTAACCGCGACAGATATTCGCGCAACATCGGCAGGGAGATGTTGGCGGCGATAGACATGGGCATCGCCAAGCCCAGAGCGCGGCGATCTTCGGTGGCATAGGCAATGCCGATTTGAAGCGCGCGATCGGCGGAGTGCAACTTCACCGGCTTGCCGTCAAAAGTGATCTCGCCGGCATCGGCCGGCTCGACGCCGAACAGCGCCAGGCCGACGTCGGTGCGCCGCGAGCCGACCAGCCCGGCAAAGCCCAACACCTCGCCGCGATACACGTCGAAACTGATGTCCGAGAAAACGCCGGCTTTGCCCAGGCCGCGCGTCGACAGCAACCGATCGCCGCGCTGAGCCTGGCTTTTGGCGAAGAACTCCTCGACTTTGCGGCCCACCATGTCGCGGATCGCACTTTCGGGCGTCACCTCGGCGCGCGGCGCGGACGAAATCTTTTTCCCGTCGCGCAGAACGGTGACGCGATCCGCGATCTCGAATACCTCCTCCATACGGTGGCTGATGAACAAGATGGCGACGCCCTGTTCGCGCAGCGTAGCCGCCAGTTTGAACAACTGAGTCACCTCGTGCGCCGAGAGTGAAGCGGTCGGCTCGTCCATGATCAGGACGCGCACTTTGAGCGAGATGGCCTTGGCGATCTCGACGGCTTGCTGGGCGGCCAGCGTGAGGCCGCGCGCCGGCTGGCGCACGTCGAGATGGACATCCAACTTGGACAGGATTGCTGCGGCGTCGTGGTACATTTTGCTCCAGCCCAAGATCGCGCCCTGATCCCGATGGCTGATGAAGATGTTCTCGGCGACGGTCAAATCGGGAAAGATCATCGGCTCCTGATAGATCGCGGCGATGCCGTGAGCCTGGGCCTCCACGGCATTGCCGATCCTGATCGGTCGTCCATCCAGCACGATCTCGCCCCGATCGGGCTGGTGGACGCCGGTCATGATCTTGATCAGGGTAGACTTGCCGGCCCCGTTCTCGCCGAGCAGCGCATGAATCTCACCGGAGAAAATGTCGAGCGATACATCGTCCAGCGCCTGCGTCGTGTCGAAGCGCTTGGCGATGCCACGGATTTCCAGAACAGGTTTGTTTGAGTTGGTCGTCATGCTTCACACTATCGCACGTAGGCCGCCACGAGTCCCCCGTCCACGTTGAGAATGCCGCCCGTGGTCTTCGCCGAACGATCGGAGGCGAAGAACAGAATCGCTTCGGCCACATCCTCAGCGTAGACGTTGGTTTTGAGCGTGGTGCGTTGGCGGTAGGCTTCTTCCAGTTGGTCGGGCGGCACGCCCATGCCTTTGGCCCGCGCCTCGCGCCAGCCGGCGTCCCAAATGCCGGAGCCTTGCACGACGGCGTCCGGGTTGACCACGTTGACCCGCGCGCCCAGCGCCCCGCCTTCTTCGGCCAGTGAGCGGGCCAGGTGAATCTCCGCCGCTTTGGCCGAGTTGTAGGCCGCCGCGTTCTTGCTGCCGATCAACCCGTTCTTGCTGGCGACGAAGATCAAGCTGCCGCCCGTCCCCTGCGCCTGCCATATCTTGAACGCTTCGCGCGAGACGAGGAAGTAGCCCGTCGCCAGCACATCGTAAATTCTGTCCCACTCGGCCCGGCTGGTTTCGGTGACGGGCGCAGAGGCGGCCAGGCCGGCGTTGCTCACCACAATATCGACTCCGCCGTAGGTCAGGGCTGTCTGCCGGAAGGCCTCGGCCACCTGCGCTTCGTTCGTCACATCGCAGGCGACGGCCAGTCCGCGCTTCGTCCCGTGCTTCTTGACGATTTCGGCGGCCACGGTCTCCGCGCCGGAAGCGTTGACGTCGGCGATGACGACGTGCGCGCCCTCCGCCGCGAGGCGAAATGCCGCCGCCCGCCCGATGCCCGAGGCCCCGCCGGTGATGAAGGCGATGCGTCCGGCCAGTTCACGATCGGGCGGGCGCAGGGTGAGTTTATAAAGTTCGAGCGGCCAATACTCGATAGCGAACGATTCGGCCTCGGTCAGCGACACAAAACGGTCGAGCGCCGTCGCGCCGCGCATCACGGCGATGGCGCGATGATACAGGTCAGCGGACACTTGCGCCAACGCCGCATCCTTGCCGGTCGTGATCATGCCGAGGCCGGGGATCAACACGACGCGCGGCGCGGGATTCCCCATCTTATCGTTCGGGGCGGCGTGCTCGTGAAAGTAAGTTTCGTAATCGCGAACGTACTGGGCAACACGAGATTGGAGATTAGAGATTAGCGACTGGAGATTAGCGCCGTCCCAATCCACAAAGAGCGGTATACGTTTGGTATGGACGAGATGATCGGGGCAAGCTGCTCCCACCGCCGCCACCGCGCCCGCCGCTGGCGCGTCCGCGCCGACGAAACCGAGCACGTCAGGGCTGTCGTCGTAGCGGGCGACCATGCGCCCCGCAACGCTGGCCGCGCCGCGCACGACGGGCAGGATTTGAGCAACGATCTCACGGCGGCGATCCGGGGCCAGCGCGGGGGCGCGCGTCACTGCAAAGGCAGTGCGCGCTCCGGGCTGTTCGGCGATGAAATCCTCGGCCTCCTGAATGATGCGGATGGTTTTGTCGTAGCAAGCGCGCGGATCGTCGTCCCACGTCACCAGGCCGTGCTTGCCCATGACGACGCATTCGACCTTCGGACGCGACGCGTCGCGCACGGCCTGCCCGATCCATTTGCTCAGCGTGAAGCCGGGGCGGATGTAGGGAACCCAGGCCATGCGCTCACCGTACAGTTTGCGCGCCCAGTTCTCGCCATCGGCGGAGCAGGCTAGGCTGATGACGGCGTCCGGGTGTGTATGATCGGTGTGGGCCGCCGGAATGAAAGCGTGCAGGAGCGTTTCGATGGACTGGCGCGGCAGGTTCAGGCCGATCAGGCATTGCGACAGATA
>JACQED010000604.1 GCA_016200785.1 Chloroflexota bacterium | reverse complement strand
TGGGTTGATCATCGAGGCCACGTATCTCGACGTCGAAGCCGACCTCGCCCGCGAGTTCAGCCACCTCACGGCGAAGCAGGCGGCCACCCTGGCCAAGAAAGCCGGCGTCAGGCAACTCTTCCTCACTCACATCTCCCGCCGCTACCGCGAGAAGGATGTGCTGGAGGAGGCGCAGGCGATCTTCCCGGACGTGGTCGTCGCGCGAGATTTCGACCAGCATAAGATCGTCAAGGGGAAGTAGGTCATGAGCACGCGCAAACGCTATCCCCACGGAAAGAAAGCCAAATTCCGCCGGTTGACTGATCAGGCTCTCTCGCCGCCCGGCGCGCGCCCCGGGCCACCCGCTTTCCCTATCGGCAAGAAGGACGCCGAACAGTCGCTCCGCGACAAAATAACGTCCTTCGCCTACGAGCCGCGCTTTGGCCGGGACTTCGACCGCGCGCTCGGCCTGTACTTTGGCGAGGCCGTCCGCCGCCAGCGCGTTCTCGTGTATGACGAAGAAGAAATGCCCGGCTTTCAGGAGTGGTACATCCACGATTTCGTCATGGCCGACGGGCGACGCTTGATTGACCGGTTTGCGGACGAGATCGGCCCCGATTTGCCGGAGGCCGAGGCCAAGTGGCTGGCGGCCTGGCGCGCGATGAACCGGCTGCGGCTGTTTGAGATTCAATCGGTCGAGCCGGGCATGGGCGTCGTCGTGCGCGACCTGCTCAACGACGAAGTGCTCACCATCAACGACCGCTCGGCCTCCCGCACCATGCGCCGTTGGATGATTATGCTGGCCCGTCCGCACCAGGCCGAGGACCGGGTGTGCTTCACAGGCATTTCGTGGGCGCTGACACCCTTTCAGAAAGATGAGATGTTGGGGGCCGCCCGCCGGTTGTGGGATGATTGCCGGGCACGGCGGCCCGAAGCGACGCTGTCGGATTTTTACCGCGATCACGGCCTCGATCTCTTGCGTGAAGTGAAACGTCTTCAAGAAAAAGCCCGCCGCCCGCCGGTTGTCATCACCCCGGAGGGACACTCGTTGGTTGACGCCCGCGCCGTGTCCGACGTTCTCAATTCCGATGCCGTCCGGGCGACCTTATCCGAGGCCGAAGAGTTCAACTACGCTGGCCACTCCACCGAACACCCCGACGCGCTGCACTTCAACTGGCTGCTGCGCGGGCGGTCACACGTTCCAGAAAACCCCGACCACGAGGAGGGTGCACTGATGCATACGGTGGAGTGGACGGCGGGGCCGGGGGAACCGTCCTTCCGCTCGTTGGGCGATATCGCGCTGTGGAAGAACCGGCTGGAACTGTCTTGCCTCTCTCGTGAACGGCTCGAAGCCGGCAAGGCTTTGTTGGCCGAAGTCCTCGGTGGACTGATACGGCATCGGCGCGACAGAGTCAAGCCACTTGAAGTAGAGACTGGGCTGTCGCCCGAGGGCTTCGTTCCTTTAGCAGACACGCGCATCCCCAGAGCCGAACGGCTGGCGCTGGAGCGAGAGGCGCGAGACCGCCAAACAACTCAATGGTTGGATACGCCGCTCCCGGCGCTGAACAATCTCTCGCCGCGTCAGGCCGTGAAAACGCCGGAGGGCCGGGCGGAGGTGCTGGAGATGCTGAAGGTGATGGAGTACATTGACGACGGCCGCCGGGAGGCCGGAGAGCCTTCCGTGATGGACATCGCCCGGATTCACCGTGAGTTGAGGCTGTCCTGAACTGTGGTCGCATCCAGACTTATGAAGTCTGCAAGACTTCATAAGTCTGATCTCTACAGGAACTGTATGGCTGACCAATTCGGCGGCGTGGATCTTTCCGGCAGCGTCAATGTCGGCGGCGACGTGGTCGGGCGCGATAAGACGACGATCGTGATCCAACCCGGCCAACTGGCCGAGGCCGCACTACGCCGACTCGCCCAGCCGTATTATCTCCGCGTGTTGGTCGTCGTCTCCGCGCCCCTCACCCCCCGGCCCCCTCTCCCAAAGGGAGAGGGGGAGGCATTACCCCCGCTGAGCTTCCAGCAGGAATGGTCTGACCTGCGCCGCGCGGTGCTGGCTTCGGGCGCGCCGATCCTGCTCGTCCGCCTTCAGCCGCCCACGCTCGACGCGCTCCGTTACGTCTGCTCGCCGCAGGCCCGCGCACAGGGCATCGCCCCGCACGTCGTCCACTTCATCGGCCACGGCTCGCCGGAGAGCGTCATTCTCGAAGACGAGTTCGGCTTGGCCCGACGCATTCCGTCGGCGGAAATCGCGGCGGCGCTGGAAGAGGGCGGGGTGAAGATGGCGGTGATGAATTCGTGTTACTCGGCGGCTTCCCTCACCCCTCACTCCCCTCTCCCT
>JACQED010000603.1 GCA_016200785.1 Chloroflexota bacterium | reverse complement strand
CGGATTGCGATCTGTTCTCCAATGCCCTCGCCCGCGCCGGTGACGAGGGCGACTTTGCCTTGCAAGTCTTGGGTCATCGTGGAACCTCCGACCCTCAACCACGAAGTCACGAGGACACTAAGAGAAGCCTTCGCGCCCTTCGCGTCTTCGCGGTGAAACTTCAACTCAATACTTGATGTCTAGTCTTCGTCCACTTTCCGCCGATTCGAGAATGGCATCGCAGATCACCGCATTCTTGTATCCGTCCTCGAAGGTGGCCCCGTAGGGCGCTACATCCTTGTCGTTCACGATCGCGTCGAGCAGGTGCGCGATCTCGTGGACGAACGTGTGCTCCCAGCCGATGATGTGGCCCTGCGGCCACCAGTTCGAGTAAAAGGGATGATACGACTCGGTGACCAGCACTTGATGGAAGCCCTGCGTCTCCTTCGGCGACTCATCTTTCCAGAACGCTTCGAGTTCATTCATGCGCTCAAGGTTGAACCGCAGACTGCCCTTCGAGCCGTTGATCTCGATGCAGTTGTAGTTCTTTCGCCCGGTTGCGAATCGTGTCGCTTCGAGCGTGCCGATTGCCCCGTTCTCGAATTCGACGACGACGGCCACGGCGTCGTCCACTTCCACTCTGGCTGTGCCTTTGCCGTCGAGCGTAGGCCGTTCGGGGATGAAGGTGCGCGTCATCGCCGAGAGACGCCGGGGTTCGCCGATGAGAAAACGCCCGAGATCAATGATGTGCGTGCCGAGGTCGCCGAGTGCGCCGCTCCCGGCATCGTTCTTGACCATGCGCCACGTTCGCGGAAAGTTCGGATCGGTGAGCCACTCCTGCAGGTAGTCGGCGCGGAAGTGGTAAATCTCGCCCAACGCACCCGAGTCGATCAAGTTCTTCGCCTGCCGTATGGCCGGGACGAAGCGGTAATTGAAGGCGACCATGTGCTTGACCCCGGCTTTCGTCACAGCCTCCAGCATCGTTGCGGCTTCTGTCGCGGAGCGAGCCATCGGCTTTTCGCACAGGAGGTGCATGCCCGCGCGGGCGGCGGTGAGGCAGGGTTCGGCGTGCAAATGATTCGGCCCGCCGTTGTCGAAGAGTTGAATGCGATCGTCCTTCAACATCTCCCTCCAATCGGTGTAATACGTTTCGTAGCCGTACCGCTTCGCCGCCTCTTTTACCGCCGCCTCGTCCCGGCCATTGATGGCGATCAATTTCGGGATCGCCGGCGGCGGGTACATCATGTACGGCAGTTTCTTGAAAGCGTTGGAGTGAGCCTTGCCCATGAAGGCGTAGCCCATCATTCCGACGCCGATCTCCGGCACGGAGCCGGTCGCTTTCGGGCCGGCCATGGTGATAAAGCCAACTTGTTCCGACATCGTGATCTCCTCAGGAAGGATGGGGGCGGAAGGCGAAAGGCTGAAGTTCATCCTTCCGCCCTCATCCTTTATCCTTGCGAAGTGAACTCCACTATGTGTCCATCCGGGTCGCAGCAATACATCTGTATCGGGCCGGCATCTGCGCGCAGTCTTCGATTTTGGGCCTCCGAGACTGCCCGCCATTTTACACCCGGTCTGCGGTAACAAACATTCGCAGCGACTGTCCGTTGATTTCTCCAAACTGTAGTAGCTCACCCGTGAGTTCTGTTGTATACTCCTCGCAGGATGACCCTCAAAGAGACTCCCTGCTGGCTCGACACCGTCACCCTTCCCACTTTCGACAACGCGCGGCCCTGGCCGGTGCGCGTGGATGTCGCCGTCGTCGGCGGTGGGTACACCGGACTCTCCGCCGCGCGAACGCTGGCCAAGCGCGGCGCAAAGGTCGCCGTGCTCGAGGCGCAGACCATCGGCTGGGGCGCGAGTTCTCGCAACGGTGGAATGGTGTTGACCGGACTCAAAGTCGGGGCGAGCACGCTCATTGCGGGGTACGGCCTGGAGACGGCGCGGAGATTGTTCGCCGCCTCCGTCGCCTCGATTGACTGCGTAGAGCAAATCATCCGGCAGGAAGCGATTGATTGCGACTTCTCACGCTCCGGGCATCTCGATCTGGCCTTCAAACCGGCGCACTTCAAAGCATTCGCGCATCACGTCGAATTGATTGCCCGCGAATTCAATCATTCCGTGCGGCTCGTCCCGAAGAGCGAGCTGCGCGGCGAGATCGGCTCGGACCTTTATTACGGCGGTCTGGTGGACGAGACGAGCGCGGGGCTGAATCCGGTGCGCTACGTCGCGGGGCTGGCGCGCGCCGCCGAGAAAGCCGGGGCCGAACTGCACGAATGGACGCCGGCCGAGCGCGTGGCGCGGGAGTCGAGTGGATTTCGAATCACCACACCGCGCGGCGAACTTCGGGCGGGTGAGGTCTTCTTCGCCACCAACGGCTACACCGGCTCCGCCGTGCCGTCGCTTCAGAAACGCATCATCCCTATCGGCTCATACATCATCGCCACCGAAACACTGCCGGACGATCTGGCGCGCGAGGTCAGCCCGCGCAATCGCATGATGTTCGATACGAAGAACTATCTCTACTACTTTCGCCTCACCCCCGACCGGCGGATGCTGTTCGGCGGGCGCGCCGGTTTCGTCCCGGCCACGCCCGACACGGTGCGCGAGAGCGCGGAGATTCTGCGCCGCGCGATGCTGAGCGTGTACCCGCAGTTGCGCGACGTGAAAGTCGAATACGCCTGGGGCGGCACGCTCGGCTTCACCTTCGACCGCCTGCCGCACGCCGGAAAAATTGACGGGCTGCATTACGCGATGGGCTACGCGGGGCACGGCGTCGCGATGGCGACCTATCTTGGGGCGAAGATGGCCGAAATAATTCTCGGCGGGCCGAATGAAAACCCGTTCGAGGGACTGCCGTTCCCCACCGCGCCGTTGGGACTGTACGACGGCAATCCGTGGTTCATGCCGCTGGCGGGGTGGTGGTACAGGTTGTTAGACTGGATTTCGTGAGTCTGGGAGGAACCGAGCAGCGGAGGAGCCGGGAGCCGTGCTGCCGCGATGTCGCTCAGATGTACCGTAGTTGGTTCTCCATCTCTTCAGCGGTGACGGAGTCGAGAAGGGCAAGAAGTTTAGCGACGACCTCGGTATCCTTCCGACGGCGCTTAGCAATGATGATGCCGTAGTGTTTCATTCCGGTGTCGAGGAACTTCCGATGTTGGTCTTCGAAATCGGCCCGGTTGTGAGTGACGACGGCCCGTTGCTGTGACGCAGCATACAACATCTGCTCGTCGTCATCCTTTTGGAGCATCTCCATGTCGCGCGCCGAGACGACGTCAAATCCACGGGTGCGAAGATTCCCCACGATATCGGCGGATACGTCCTCGTCGAAATACAGGTGAATGTACAGGGAGACGAGTTCTTCGTCTGCGCGCTCAGTCATTCACGGGCACTCGATTGAGGGCAATATAGCGTTCGATATCGTCCCGATGATCGTCGTAGTAGCCGAGCGCGTCGAAGATTTGGGCCAGCCGGAGATGTGGCAGTTTCCGCGCGATCGCTTCAGGCGCCTCGCCAAATTTCCAATGCTCGGCGATTGCCCGTACCGGCGTCCGAGTGCCTTTGACGATCGGCTCGCCGCTAAGAATCGTGGCGATGCTTTCGACGTAAGGATGCTCACTTGGCTGCGCGGCTCGGACCGGCGACATGAGGGGCAAGAGGAGTTCGCGCAGTCGGCGGACTTCCTGCTCAAGTGCTTCAAGCCGCCTAAACACAGTCTGGATGTCGAGTGAGAGTTCAGCCATCGTGGGTTCCCCGGTGAGTGATAGTCGAAGTATAGCACAAATAAGACCGGCGACTGATGATTGACAACTGACAACAGATGAATTTCCGCCTCGCCCTCGACGCTCGCCTCACCTACTACACCGGCGGCGGCATCGGCAACTACATCCGGCATCTCGCCGCCGAACTGCCCGCGCTCGATCCGGCCAACGACTATTTCATCCTGCACAGCCGCAAGGCGCGCGAGTCACTTCCCATGCCGCCGAATGCGGCCAGAGTGAATTGCTGGACGCCATCACACCATCGCTACGAGCGTGCCGCCCTCGCCGTCGAACTCTGGCCGCTGGGACTCGACCTCCTCCACTCTCCCGACTTCGTCCCGCCGCTGGATGGCCGCTGGCGATCGCTGATTACCGTTCACGATCTCACTTTCCTGCGCTACCCCCAATTCCTCACGCCGGACTCGCGCCGCTACTACAACGAGCAAATCAAAGCCGCCGTGCGCCGCGCCGACGCAATCAGCGCCGACTCGTTCGCCACGCGCGACGACATCGTGAACCTGCTCGGCGTCCCGGCGGAGAAAATCGCCGTCGTCCACCTCGCGCCCGATGCGGCCTTCGCGCCAGTGACGGCTGAAGCCGTTGCTACAAGCCTCGCACGCCATAACTTGCCCCGCGATTACATCCTGTTCGTCGGCACTCTCGAACCGCGCAAAAACGTGGATGGCCTTCTGCGCGCCTATGCCACCCTGCCCGACGCACCTCCCCTTGCTCTGGCCGGACGCCCCGGCTGGCTCTTCGACGAAACCCAAACTCTGATCTCCAATCTCCATCTCACCGATCGCGTCTGCCTCTTGCAAGATTTCCCCTCCTCCGACCTGCCCGCCCTCTACTCAGGCGCATCGGTCTTCATCCTGCCCTCGCACTACGAAGGCTTCGGCCTGCCGGTGCTTGAGGCAATGGCTTGTGGAACGCCGACGATCATCGCCGACCGCGCCTCGCTCCCCGAAATCGCCGGCGATGCCGCGCTGCGGATCGATCCTGACGATCCGGCAAGCATCGCGAATGCGATCCACACCGCGCTGACAGACTCAGCACTTCGCCAATCACTCGTCGCGCTCGGCTTCGAGCAAGTCAAGAGATTCTCGTGGCGCAAAACGGCTGAAGAGACCATGGCGGTGTACCGCGCAACGCTGGAACGTTCAAACGTTCAGACGTTCAAGAGCCGATCGTGAGACTCCTCTTTCTCACTCCTCAACTCCCCTATCCCCCTCACCAGGGCACTGCCCTGCGTAACTGGGGACTCATTCACGGCCTCGCCGTGCGGCACGAGATCACACTCCTCTCATTTGCAGAAGCCGGGCAAACTGTGGACGATACTCTGCGCGCTATCTGCCGCCGCATCGTGACCGTCCCCGTCCCGCGCCGGACGTGGGCCGACCGGGTGCGGACTTTGCTCTTCAGCCGCGAACCCGACATGGCGCGCCGCCTGGCATCGGATGAATTCCGCCGCGCGTTGCTTGAACTGCTCGACGGAGACGACGGTGGAGACGATCTGCCGGGCCGTCTCTACGATGCCGCGCACATTGAGGGGATTGAACTGGCTGCCTATCTTCCCGATGTTTCCGCCGCGCTCCACAACGGCATTACCCTCTATGACGCCCACAACGCCGAGACGCTTCTGCAACAACGCGCTTTTGAAACCGACCGGCGCTCACCCAACCGTTGGCCCGGCGCGCTCTATTCGCTCATCCAATCTCGCCGCCTCGCGCACTTTGAATCCGAAACCCTGCGCCTCGCCGATCGCGTGCTTTGCGTCTCCGAAGAAGACTCCCGCGCCCTTCGTTCACTCGTTCCAACGTGCGATCCGGTCATCATCCCAAACGGAATCCACCTGTCAGGTTACGACACATTCATACAGAACTCACCATCAGCCATCAGCCATCAGCCATCAGCCATCCTCTTCACGGGCAAAATGGACTACCGCCCCAACGTAGACGCCGCGCTGTGGTTCGCCGACGCCATCTTCCCGCGCATCCGCGCCGCGCGGCCCGAGGCGCAGTTCGTCGTCGTCGGGCAGAGGCCTCACGCGCGGTTGAACGTCCTCGCCGGCCGCCCCGGCATCGTGCTAACCGGAACCGTCTCCGACATTCGGCCTTACCTCGCCGCCGCCGCCGTCTACGTCGCGCCGTTGCGAATGGGCGGCGGCACACGCTTCAAACTGCTTGAAGCAATGGCGATGCGGAAGGCAATTGTCTCCACGACCGTCGGCGCGGAGGGCTTCGCCGCGCG
>JACQED010000602.1 GCA_016200785.1 Chloroflexota bacterium | reverse complement strand
GTACAGCGTGGCCGTCTCAGGCATCACCAAAGGGCAACTCGTGACCGTCACGAAGGGCCGGACGGCGTGGGTCGTGCTCTCGGCCAAGTTGGTTCCGACTCCCACTCCGTAGAGACAATGCGTATCCTTCTCAACGCAAAGACGCAAAGTAGCAAAGACGCCAAGAATAATCGCACCTTTATGCCGCCTGTCTCCTTCAGGGGATTGCGCCCTGGCGTCCTTGCGTTGATTTCCTCGATTCTGGTTGCCGCCTGTTCTCTGCAGGGCGGTCTTGAACCGCTCCCTACGCTGATGCCTATGCCGCCCACCGTGGCGGCGAGTTCCACGCCGCTGGCGACAGCCACCGCTACACTCGCGCCGACCCCCGCGCCACCGGCGGCGTCGCCGACGGAAGCGCCACGGGCTGTGCCAGCTGTGGCGGACGGCACTCCGGCGACTGTCGGCGATCTGGCCGATCCCGCCCTGCCGTCGGAAGACGCTCAGAGTCTCGATCATTTTCTCTTCGTGGGGCGCCCCGTGCCGCCGCACGCAAGTGTGACACCTGCCGCTTCGTACCGCTATGGCTCGACGTATGAAGGGCGCTACGACACGCACCACGGCGTCGAATTCGAGAACCCGGCGGGCACGCAGCTGATCGCCGTCGCCCCCGCGACCGTCTTTTGGGCGGGTGATGATTCCGCGACCGTTTTTGGAACGTTTCCGAATTTCTATGGCAACCTCGTCGTCTTGCGGCTCGACGAGCACTGGCAGGGGCACACGGTATACGCGCTGTACGGGCACATGCTGGCGGTGAGCGCCGAAGCGGGGCAGACGGTGACTACAGGCGATTTGCTCGGCTACATCGGCTCAAGCGGTATTGCGCGCGGGCCGCACCTTCACCTCGAAGCCCGCCTCGACAATCCGACCGACTACAATTCGACGCGCAACCCGGAACTGTGGCTCGCGCCGCTCCCGGGCACGGGCATCATCGCCGGGCGCGTCATCGACTCGCGCGGCAAGCCGATCCCCGATGCGCGTGTTGACATCAAATGCGCCGATGGCCGGTTTCGCTTCGCCGACACTTATCACGACGACACAGTCGCGCCGGACGACAATTATCACGAGAACTTTGCCCTCGGCGATGTTCCGGCCGGCCTGTGCCAACTCTCGGTGGACTACATTTCTGGAACGGTAAAGAGACTGGTGATGGTGAACGGGGCGGCGACGACTTTCATTGTGCTCCAGCCGTAAAACAGAAACCCGCTCTCTCGGCGAGAACGGGTTTCTTTACGAAGTCGGGAAAGCGGACAACGGCGCGCTCAGTTGTGCAGAACGGCCTGGATTCTCTCCCGCAGGTGGGAGGCCATGAATGGCTTGGTAATATAGTCGGCGACTTTGGCGACACGCAGTCCGAACGAGCGATCGTACTGCGTGGCTAGCGCCGTCACGACGATCACCGGGATGTTGCTCGACTGCTCGTCGGCGCGCATCTTCATGTAGACTTCCCAGCCGTGCATGTCCGGCATCATCAAGTCGAGCAGAACCAGGTCGGGGTGATTCTGGCGGATGGCTTCGAGTCCGGCCTGGCCGCCCAGGGCCGTGATGACTTTCAGGTTGGCGTCATTCAGCATCAACCGGATCAGATCGAGAAAGTCGCGGTCGTCTTCAATGCACACCACGGTTTTCTGGCTCGCGGCCTTCTTGTCTTCCTTCGTCACCTCGGGTTTCGCGACATCCGGCATCGCCTCGTACCTCCTAAATCTTCAGCTCGCAAGTACATTTACGTCCTGATCACCACCGACATTATAACGACAAACGCGGACAGGTTGCGTTATAGTCTTGTTATAAGAGAGTTAGCCGAGAATGCAAAAAGCCTCCGCCATCGCGAAGGCCTTCTTGTTAGCCATGCCCCTGGCAGGACTCGAACCTGCAACCTGCGGTTTAGAAGACCGTCACTCTGTCCATTGAGCTACAGGGGCCTGGCCAAATTATATCCCCTGCAGGCCGCGCGTCAACCGCCGACCACCGGCGGAAAGAGTCCCACCTGATCGCCGTCGTGGAGAGGCGAATCGAGACCGCGCGCCTCGTTGTTCACGAACGCCGTCCGCACGAAGTTGGGATCGAGGCCGAGCGCCGGGACGAGGTCGGCGACGGTCGCGCCGTCGGCCAGCGTCAGTTCCATCGGGATCGAACGATTGGGCCCGGGATGATGCTTGCGCAACAGCGCGTAGAGTTTGACGTAGACTTTCATGATGGCGGGCGACTGTCACCGGAGCGATGCGCCTCCGGCACGCAGGGGCGCAGACCCTGGTAGACGCGCCCGCCCGACAAGGTGCGCAGGATCGTCTGCGCCGAACGATGAACGCGTTCGGTCAACTCCTCGGCGGTGAGCGGCTGGTTGCCGTTGGCGAGGAAGACGCGGAACACGGCGTCCACCAGCGACGTGTGCTCGGTCAGGTAGCCCGGCTGGAGCGAGCAGTGAACGCGCAGGCTGTGCTGGAGTCCGTCCACGCGATGCACCTCGGCCGTCTCGGCGTCTATCCAATCCACCATGCCCACTTCGTCAATCGAGCCGTAGGTCTCCTGATGCTCGGGGCACAGGTGACTCTGCAAATAAACGCGGAGTTCGCGGCTCTCACGTTGCCACCAGTCATAGTCAATATGGAACTTGGTCGAGACGGTCGGCTTGACCAGGCGGTTGGGAGTCGGCTGGGAAGGGTTCACGGTGTCAGGTCTTTGTCGCTCCAGCGCGATGCGTTGAAGCGCCAGTACGAATCACCCACGTGGCTGTAATAAGGCCGGGTGACGAGTTCGGCGAAGATCGGCTCCGGCGTGCAGCGGCGGATCACGTTGACGCCGCCGTAGAGTGTCTTGGCGTGAACCGCGCCCTGCGGGTTGAGTTTGGCGAGTTCGCGGAAGACGTCGGCCACGAGCAGGCCGAAGGGCGTCTTGCGCTCGTCGGCGCGCAGCCAGACCGCATCCACCGCAGTTGGGTTGTCGAGGGTGATGATCATCAACTCGTCGTAGTCGCAGGCGATGAGGCGTTTCTGCATACCGAAGGTCAGGCGGCCTTCGAGCGGAACGACGGTGCGCGTCCACTCGCGCGAGGGCCGGCGCTTGGCGGCGAAGAGGATCACCTCGCCCGGCTTCTGGCCGCGCCGCACCCGCACGTAGGCGCCCGCCGCCACGTCGTTTCTGGCGTACCATTCCTCAAGGCCGAAGGCGTAGCGGCCCTCCCGCACCACCCACGCCGGCAGTTGCTCGCCGGTTTGCCCGTCCACCAGCGCGAAGCGTACGCGCGGCGATTCAATGGCTGTGGGAAAGAGGTGCGCCACGCGCCGCGTTAGCGGCAAAGTGCCCACGCGGCGATGAGGGAAGGTGAGGGTGAGAGTCGTTTCGTCGTCGTCCTGCAGCGCGCCGTCGTCCGGCTGAAATTCGTCGTCGAGTTCGCGGGCCAGCGCGCTCAACTCAGGCGTGAGGCGCGAGCGATCGTACGCCGGGTCGTTGAGTGTGAGGCGGCGCGGCGGGTAGAGGACTTCGGGCGGCTCGAGTCGGCGCAAGTACCACAACACCTTCCCGGCCGGGCCGACTTCGTCGAAGCGTTGATCTTCTTGCAGAGCATAGTTGAGCGAGAAGACTTTGAGGCGCTCGCCCGCCGTTGGCGGCAGTTCGACGTGCTGAAGGAGTTCCTCGGTCGGCAGCGGGCCGCCGCCGGCCATGTCGAGCACGGCCTCGGCCAGGTTGCGGTGGCCGACGTGGACTTCGAGCAGTAGTGCTCTGGGAAACCACGCGCCGGCGAGTCGCACGACCTCGCCTGCGGCCATCAGGCGCGGCTCGAGTTTGGCGGCAATGGCCCGGCCATACTCGGCGGCGATCTGTTCGGGCGTCTTGAACTCGCCGCCGTCGAGATTGCCCTGCTCGGGCAGTGTGTTGAGTTTGTGATCGACGAGGCGCGCGGCGAACTCGCGGCGGGGTTTGTCGTCGCCGAACTCGACTTCGATGACGTCGAAATCGGGATACTGAGGGTGACTGCCCGGGCGCACGACAGTGACCGCGCCGCTGGCGTAGCCCAGCGCGGGGAAGACCAGTTTTTGCCCCGGCTGATAACTCTCTTTGGGCAGGTAGATCGTGCCGCCGGCTGTGCCGCGAAGGGCGCGCGCTTCGCGATCGACGCGTGAGCGCACTAGCGCCAACACTAGTTCGTCGGTGGCAAGCGGCGTTTCTTCTTCGAGCAGGCGGTTATTGAGAAATTCGAGATCGACGTCCTCGACGACGAAAGCGTCAGTCCAATAACTGGCCGATTGAGTCTGGCGTAGAATCACTAAGGGTTCCTGAGGGGATTGGCAGTTTTCTGCCCGGCGCGTATTATATTCGGAATGATCGTGATCGTCAAAACGAAAAACGGAGGTCAAGCCGATGAATCCCCCGACCGATTTTGCCCGCGTCTACACCGCAGTTGGCATGTTGCAAGCCAATCTCGTCAAGTCCATGCTGGAGGCGGCCAGCTTGCCGGTGCTGGTCTACGGCGAGAGTGCCGCGACGGTGTACGGTTTCACCGTCGGCGACATGGCGAGGGTGGAGTTGTGGGTTCCGGTTGACCGTTTGGTCGAGGCGGAGGAGATGGTGTCGAGGCTGGACGAGGCTGGCGAGGCTGACCGTACGGAAGTGATGGATGAGATAGACGGCGAGCCTGCGAACGGCCATTAGAATCCTTCGAAGCAGGCTCTGGGTGACGCGGGCGGAGTGTCAGATGGAATAGTTC
>JACQED010000609.1 GCA_016200785.1 Chloroflexota bacterium | reverse complement strand
GGGCATCGCGCGGAAGAGCATGATTTCGACGGTGAGATGAAAGGGAAATAAGGGAAAAGAGGGAACAAAAGGAACTCGTGGCCCAGTTCCCCTATTTCCCTGATTTCCTTCGTTGCCTTTTCCCGTGGGCACCCTCTTCGTCATCGCCACCCCCATCGGCAATCTTGAAGACCTCTCCTTCCGCGCCCGGCGTGTGCTGGGCGAAGTGAGCCTCATCGCCGCCGAAGACACGCGCCACACCGCTCACCTCCTTAGGCACTACGGCATCGCCACTCCCACAACCTCCTATTTCGAGCACAACAAACTCACTAAGTTGGATGCGATCCTCGCCGCGCTCGAAACGGGCGACGTGGCGCTCGTCTCCGACGCGGGGACGCCGGGATTGTCCGATCCCGGCTACGAACTGATCCGCGCGGCGATCGCGCGCGGGCATCCCGTCGTTCCGGTCCCGGGCCCATCGGCGCTGACCTCGGCGCTGGTGGTCTCCGGCCTGCCGACCGACTCATTCCTCTACCTCGGCTTCCTGCCTCGCAAATCCTCCGAGCGCCGCAAACTGTTCGCGGAAGTGGCGAACGAAAAGCGCACGCTCGTCACCTTCGAAGCGCCGCACCGCCTCCTCGACTCGCTGGCCGACGCGCGGAGCGAACTCGGCGACCGTCCGTGCGCCGTCGCGCGCGAACTCACCAAAGTATTCGAGGAAGTTTTCCGCGGCACGTTGAGCGAAGCCATCTCCCACTTCACCGCGACGCCACTGCGCGGGGAGATCACAGTCGTCATCGCAGGCGCGCCGGAAGAGGCCGCAGTGAAATGGGACGAGGCCCGCGTTCGCGCTGAGCTGGCGACGCTGATGGACGGCGGAATGGATCGCAAGACGGCGGCGAAAGCTGTGGCCGAGAGGTCGGGATGGGGGAGAAGAGAGGTGTATGCTCTGGAGATCAAGCCGCGGTGAGGGGTTATAATAGCACTTATGTCGCTTGTGCAAATAGAAAACCTGACCAAAGTGTACGGTCACGGCGAGACCGCCGTGACCGCACTCGATCACGTCAATCTTAGCGTGAACGCCGGCGAGTTCGTGGCGGTGATGGGGCCTAGCGGCTGTGGGAAATCCACCTTGCTGCATTTGCTGGGTGGCCTGGATCGCCCGACCGAAGGACACGTGATCATTGACAGCCAGCCTCTCGACAACCTGTCGGATGAGGCGCTCACCAAGTTGCGCCGGCAGAAGATCGGTTTCGTTTTTCAGTTCTACAACCTGATTCCGGTGCTTGATGCGACCGAGAACGCCGCCCTTCCCATCTTGCTCGATGGCGCAGGCTCGGCCAGAGCAAAAACCAGAGCGCGGGACTGGCTGCAAAAGGTCGGGCTGGGCAATCGGCTGAACAGCCGCCCCGACCAGCTCTCGGGCGGCCAACAGCAACGGGTGGCGGTGGCCCGGGCTTTGGTGGCTGAGCCGAAACTCGTCCTGGCCGATGAGCCGACAGGAAATCTCGACTCGCGCGCCTCAGACGAGATCGCCGCCCTTTTGCGCCAGGTCGCCAACGAGTGGGGGCGGGCGGTCGTGATGGTCACACACGACGCGCGCATTGCTTCGTACGCGGATCGCATTGTCTTTCTCAAGGATGGCGCGATTGTAGATGAGACGCACGCCGAACCGCGCGGCGGCAACAACGCCGATTGGGTAGCGGACAAGATGCGACAGATTGCGTGAAGCACAAAGCGGAAAGTTGGCCGGGATGAACGTTCAAGTGACTTTGGCCGCCCGCTATTTGTGGGGCCGCAAACTCAGAACCTTTCTCACCACACTGGCGATCGTGTTCGGCACGCTGGTGATCTTTGGCATGAACATCCTGCTGCCGACGATGATCAAAGCCTTTGAAACCAACCTCCTCGCCGCTTCGGGACAGGTGGACGTGACCATCACCCATCAGACCGGCGAAGCCTTTTCGGAAGGTGTGTTTAACAAAGTAAAGACGGTGGCAGGCGTCCGCGCCATTGCCGGATCGCTCAGCCGCACCGTCAACATTCCGGCGGACTACTATGGCCGGGCCAACGTGGCGGCCCTGACGCTGTCTGGCATTGATCCCAGGGCCGCACAAACGCTGCGCAGCTACCCGGTGAAAGAGGGGCGGTTCCTGCGGCTCAACGACACCTCGGTAGCGGTCATCACCACCAGCCTGGCCGATAGCCTGGGGCTCAAGCTCGGCGATGAGCTGAACCTGCCGACGCCCGAAGGCAACGTGTCGTTGAAGGTTGTGGGATTACTGCCGGCGCGAGCCTTGCCGGGCAACGAAGAAGTGCTCGTGACGCTGTTCGATGCGCAAAAATGGCTCGATCTGCCCGACCGCATCAACACGATTGAACTTGACCTCGACACAACCGATGTGGCGCAGCGCGACGCCATCCAAAAGGCCATCGAGACCGCGCTCGGCAAGGACTACACTCTGGGCGGGCTGTCGAGCGGAACCGAGCTATTCGCCAGCATCAAGACCGGGGAGGCGGCGATCAACCTGTTTGGGTTCGCCGCTCTGTTCATGGGCGGCTTTATCATTTTCAACACGTTTCGCACCATTGTCGCCGAGCGCCGTCACGACATCGGCATGTTGCGAGCCGTCGGGGCCAGCCGCCGCGCCATCATCGGATTGATCCTTGCGGAAGGGCTACTGCAGGGTGCAGTGGGCACAGCGGTCGGGATTGCGCTGGGCTATCTGATGGGTGCCGGTCTCCTAACCTTGCTGGGGCCTGTGCTGACGCAGTTCATCCACCTTCAAATCGGCGCACCGGTCGTCCAACCGGCGCTGATCGTCGTGACCGTTGCGCTGGGCGTTGGGGTGACCGTGCTCGCCGGATTGCTGCCGGCTCTCAGCGCCAGCCGCCTGACGCCGCTGGAAGCGCTGCGCCCGTCCGCGACCGAGGCCGGGCAGCGCGTGCTAAGCGTCGGCGTGGTGATCGGCGTCGTCTTGATCGTGCTGGCCGTGCTCGGGCTGATTTCAGGCAACACGGGCTTGACTGCGCTCGGCGGCCTGATGTTCCTGGTCGGCTTGGTGCTCGTCGCGCCGGCGCTGGTCAAGCCGATCGCTTCCGCGTTCAGCGCCTTGATTGCCCTGACCTTCGCTCGTGACGGGACAGGGACGCTGGCCCAGGGCAACCTGACTCGCCAACCGGGCCGGTCTGCCATCACGGCCAGTGCCACCATGATCGGGCTGGCCGTCATCGTCGGCGTGGGCGGGCTGCTTTGGAGCCTGAGCGGCGGTTTCCTGGATATCCTGCAGAGGAGTCTGGGGAGCGATTACCTGATCATGCCGCCCTCGGTCGGCGTGTGGGCCAGCGACGTCGGCGCCAAGCAAAACCTGGCCGACAACCTGCGCGCGGTAAACGGGGCGGCCGTGGTCAGCACCATGCGCTTCGCGGCAGCTACGGCGAACGGCAAGGCCGTCTCGCTTCTGGGGATTGATCCGGTGGCGTATCCGCAGGTGGCCAGCCTGACCTTTCAGCAAGGGGATTCCAAGACGGCCTTCAACGAGCTGTCGAACGAGCGATCGCTGATCGCGAACGGCGTTTTCGCCGCCCAGGCGGGACTCAAGGTCGGCGACACTGTGCGGCTCTCGACGCCCACCGGCCAGAAGGACTACCGGATCGCC
The DNA here is from genome assembly GCA_016200785.1 of Chloroflexota bacterium. Taxonomy (GTDB): domain Bacteria; phylum Chloroflexota; class Anaerolineae; order Anaerolineales; family JACQED01; genus JACQED01. The sequence goes on along the minus strand of JACQED010000609.1, from coordinate 996 downwards.
GCCATTGCGGGCGACTATCTGAATGCGAAAATCCTGACGGCCTACGTCTCGCAGGCCAACCTGCAAAGGGATTTTCGCAAGACCGAGGACATCTTCATCCAGGTGAATCTGGCCCCCGGTGCGGACCAGGCTAAGGCTGAGCAGAGAATGAAGAGCATCCTGGAGGACTATCCCCAGTTCAAGCTGATCTCCGGCAAAAGCTACTTCGAGCAAAGCAAGCAGCTCTTTGACTCTATCTTTGCGATCTACTTCGTCATCCTCGGCGTTCTGGCCCTGCCCTCGCTCATCGCCTTGCTCAACACGCTGGCCATCGGCGTGATCGAGCGTACGCGCGAAATCGGCATGTTGCGCGCCATCGGCGCGACCCGCCGACAGGTGCGCCGGATAGTCGTCACCGAGTCGCTGCTGCTCGCCGCCATCGGCACGGCGTTTGGCCTTTTGGCCGGGCTTTACCTGGGCTATGTATTGGTGTTGGGCCTGAGCGTCAGCGGCTATCCGGTCACCTACGCCTTTCCCTACGCCGGCCTGCTGGCGGCGATTGCCGTCGGCCTGATATTTGGCGTGTTAGCGGCGCTGTTGCCGGCGCGCCAGGCTGCGCGAATGGAAATCGTTCACGCCCTCCGATACGAGTAACACGCATCGGCCACTTCGCCTTCCCCAACCTGTGCTACAATTCGCCCGCTCGATCAAACCCCCAATCGGAGGCATTGATGTCTTCTCTCATCACTACGCTCACCGAGAGCGTCCGTTATCGAGGCCGGGAAGCCCAGTGGAGTTTCAACTTCCATCGTGTGTCCGGCCTGGCCACCCTGCTTTTCCTCACGATCCACATCCTCGACACCTCAACCGTCTATTTCTTTCCCAGTCTGTACGAACACGCCATCGCCATCTATCGCAATCCGGTGTTCATGGTCGGCGAGATGGCGCTGGTCGCCGGGGTGATCTATCACGGGCTGAATGGCCTGCGGATCATCCTCTTCGACTTGTACCCGCACT
>JACQED010000608.1 GCA_016200785.1 Chloroflexota bacterium | reverse complement strand
TGGCTCACGATCAATCACGCGCAGGGCCACCTGCGGGCCGCAATTGTGTCGCCGACTCTGCTCGGCATGCCGGCCATTGCGACGCTGTTCGCCTGGCTCATTTTCCGCGAGCCGATCACGTGGCAACAGCTGATCGGTGGGTTGGTCGTGGTGGCGGGGGTGTACCTCGTTCACAAGAACGCGGGATAGTCTCGCCGCAGCGAACGCAGAGAAAGGCGCAAAGAAAATGCTTGGCGTCTTTGCGTCTTGGCGTGAGAATGCAGGGCTTGTGACTCAACGAGGAGTTTTGTTCAGAAATCTCTTTACTGCCTCCAGCGCGCCGGCCTCGTCGGCGTAAGCCGCCACAGTAAGCGTGGGATGTGTATTGCCGAGGATCATCTTCGTCACCCTCACGCCCTGCCGATAACAGCACAGCACCGGCTTGCCCAGCGTGAGCGCCAGCGCGATCTCGTAACCCACTCCGTGCGAGGGCGTGCTCACTTCGGCGATGAGCGCATCACACTCGTTGACCCATTGAACGTCGCGCTCGTATACTTCCAGCGGACTCACGATTTGCTCGAGCGCCATCACGTCGGGTCGCGCGAGGTGAGCGGTCGGCACCTCGTGCCCCTGCGCCAGTAGATAATCCACAATGGCGGCGTAGACTCCCTCGTCGGCGCGGCCTCCGGTGAGCGAGCAAGAAAAATAGATATTCATCGGAAAATTGTACCATGATAACCCCGCCGGGCTACTGGCTGATCTCCAAAACACGTGCTCGCCGCATCCTCGTCGTCGCGGCGCTGACTGTTGTGGCGCTCGGCCTGTTCGCTTACCTGACTCACGCGCTGTGGCTGACGGCGCTGGCCGACTATCTCATCGCCTCCGATCAGCCTCGGCCGGCCGACGCCATCATCGTGCTCGGCGGCGGCACGGGCGATCGTGAACGCACCGGCGCGCGGCTGTTCCGTGAAGGCTACGCGCCCGAAATGCTGACGACGGGACACAGTCTCGGCCTCGTCGGCCTCGACCTGACCTTCGCCGAACTTTCGGCGGGAGAACTTGAGAAACAGGGCGTTCCGGCTGACCGCATCTATCTGCTCAAAACGAGCGACAGCACTTGCGACGACGCCCGCCTCTCGCGCCAACTGCTCGCCGCGCAAAACGCGCGCGCCGTGCTTATCGTCTCCGATCCGTTTCACCTGCGGCGGGCGAAGATGATCTTCGAGCGCGAGTACGCCGGGTCGGGCATCGCCGTCATCCCCGTCGCCGCCTCGCCGAGTTGGTTTCGATCCCAAGGATGGTGGACGCGAGGCAAGGACGCGCGCGTCGTCGTCGAGGAATATATCAAACTGGGATACTACACCTTCGACTCTTGCAAGTCCCCAGACTGACGACGATTCTGTTATAATTCAGGCGTCGCGTCCCCCTAGCTCAATTGGCAGAGCACGCGGCTTACATCCGCGGGGTTATAGGTTCGAGTCCTATGGGGGGCATGTGGAAAATCCCAATTGCCAATCCCAACCCCACAGGGGCGCTACGCAGTCTCCAATCCCTGATCGTCCATCGCTAAATGCCTTCCTCCTCATCGCCCTCTCTCGCCTCCGCCGCTCGCCATTTGCGGCGAACTGACCCGCGCCTCGCCCCGATCATCGCGCAGGTGGGGCCGTGCACCTTGAGGCCTGACCGCCGCGCCTTTCGCACGCTCGTCGAGTCCATCATCTCGCAACAGATTTCCGGTAAAGCGGCCAATGCGATCGTCGGCCGCTTTCGCGCTCTGTTTCCCGGCCGGCCGTTTCCCTCGCCGGTCGAGGTGATTGCCATCCCGCTCGAACGTCTGCGCGGGGCCGGGCTGTCGAATCAAAAGGCGGCCTACGTTCTCGACCTGGCGGCCAAGTTCGCCGACGGCACCATCCGCCCGGCCCGCTTCAGCCACATGGGCGACGACGAGATCGCCGAGCAACTCATCCAGGTCAAAGGCATTGGCCGCTGGACCGCCGAGATGTTCCTCATCTTCGCGCTCAATCGCCTCGACGTCCTGCCCGTGGGCGATCTCGGACTGCGCGCCGCCGTTCAACGCCTCTATCATCTTCGCAAACTCCCCAGCGCGGCGACGATTGAGCGCCTGGCCGAACCGTGGCATCCCTATTGCACCGTTGCCACGTGGTATCTCTGGCGCAGTCTCAGCCTGGATGGGGCTGGATGAAAAGACTTCACAAGACGCTGGCCTGGCAGTTCGGACTCGGCCTCGCCTTCGTCTTGTTGACAGCCGCCCAATTCAATCCCCTCATCCCCGTCGCGCCCGGAGAGCGCGGCCACGCCGCCATCGCCATTCTCAAAACACCGGCCACGCCGGCGCCGCCGATAGTTTACGTCGGCGCACTGGCTGTCAACCTGCGCGCCGATCCCAGCTTGAGCGCATCGGTCATCGCCGAATTGCCTTCGGGCGAAATGTTGATGGTCCTCGATACCAAAGTTCCATGGCTGAAGGTGCGCCGGCCGGACGGGCAGGAGGGATGGGTGAACGGTTCGTACCTCGCCCCGACGACGCCGGTCGGCGCGCCGACTGCGGCCTTCCCGCTCTCGTCGGCCACGGCGGCGGGGAATCTTTCCGCGACGCCTGTTTCGCCTTTGGCCACCGGGCCGGCCCCGACCTCAGGCTCGACGGGCGGCACGACGCTGAGACGCGGCCTCTATTCGATGGTAGCCGTGCCGCAGCTGTACGTGCGTAGCGGGCCGGGACTGGATTACTTGACGGTGGCCTCGATCTCTCGTGGGACGATCGTCACGGTTTTCGCCAGGCATCGCCAATGGCGCTATGTGCGCCTGCCCGATGGAACGCTGGGGTGGCTCAACCGAACGTACCTGACCGAGCCGGCGTTCGGCGTGCCGGAGACGAATGAACTCGCGCCCGCGATCGGTGGACAGGGCGGATCCGGCGCAGCGACTGCTCCGTCCGCCGCGACCATCGCGCCGACGCCCACCGTGCCCCCCACGCCGGGAGGGCCATCCTTCGTGCGGCCCACGCCAGCCGGGCCGTCCTTCTGCCGGGGCGGGGACGTTTTCGCGGGCGTTCACGAACCCGACCGATTGGTGCTAATATCGAAATGTGAGACAGTGAGCGGCGTGGTGACGGAGCTAACTTTCAACCCGGAGGATGGCGACATTACCTTTCGGCTGAGAGTGGATCCCGGCTATGAGCGTTTCTTGAGCACGGGCAACTACACTCATCTGCGCGGCTTCTTGCAGATCGAACTCATTCCGGCCGATCAGGGCAGCGTCTACGTGCCGGCTGTCGGCCAGCACGTCACTGTCACCGGGGCGTGGGTGAAGGATACCAACAACCACGATTGGAGCGAGATTCACCCAGCGTGGTACGTTACGAAATCATGACCCCCGCCGGTAGGGAGTCTGGCGAACCACGGGGCAGCGGTGGCGGCCGGATTGCGCTCTTGTGTTATGGGTCTATAATAAAGTCAAATTCGTGGAATCGGGAGGCTCATGCCATGAAGGAATATCGTAATCTCCACTTGCGTCGCCTGAGTCGGATCGCGTGCGTCGGGCTGGTCGCGCTGTGGCTCGGCGTTCTGCTTCTGCCCGTCGCAACGCCGGCCATGGCCCAGTGCCCCACCCCTAACCCGCCTGCGCCCAAAGAAATCCACACCCTTCGCAGCGTTTTCTTGCGAGCCGGGCCGAGTGTGTCGTGGCGGGTGATCGCCACGCTGCCCGGCGAGGAAGTGTTGACCGTCCTCGACCAGTGTTACAACTGGTACAAGGTCAGCCGCGCCGACGGGACGGTGGGCTGGGTAAGCGGCTCCTTCGTCTCGACCGATCCGTTCGGCTCCGGCGGCGGCGGCGGGAGCACCGGCGCGCCGGCGTTTGTGAAGCCGCCCGATGTCGGCACGGTCGCGATGGTCACGGCGCCTCTGCTCAACGTGCGCAGCGGGCCGGGGCTGAACTTCCCGGCGGTCGGGACGGCGTCGAAAGGCGAGATGGTCACCATCCTCGACAAGAACAAAGCCTGGCGTTTCGTTCAAACGGCCAAAGGTGTGAGGGGCTGGGTCAATTCGTTCTACCTGAGCGGCCAGCTCGGCGCGGCCAATCCGTTCGCCGACGTGGGCGGCGGTGGTGGCACGACCACAACCGGCGGCGGCCCGGCGCTGAGCGGCCCGCTCCATCTGCGGCTGGTGGCCTTCGATCACGCGGTGCGCGATCCCAACCGGCCGGGCGGCGCGATCGCGACGATCAAGGTGGAATTCGACGGCGGTGTGTCGCCCTTCAACGTCATCAGCGATGGGACGACCAAATTAAGCGGCGTGGTGCCGACGACCCGATTGGAGACGGGCAGTGGCGTTGTCATCGCGACGCTGACCTACACCGAAACGACGGAATGCGCCGGCACAATAGTCCATACTGTCACTGTGCAATCAGCCGACGGGCAAGCAATGACGCAGGGCTACTATCAGAGTCCCGTCGAATGCCCTAACTCGTAAGACCGCCGGCAGGAGTAGTATCATGAACGACGTTACCTCCTTCCTCGGTTGCGCTTGGAGGAAGATTCTGCGCGGCACTGTGGCGATCGCAGCCGCGATCGGGATGTTATCGGCCGCGGCCCCGGTCTTTGCGGCAGGCACACTGCCGACAACTCTTTACACCACGCGCAACGTATTCTTGCGCGGCGGCCCCGGTGTGGGCTTTGTCATCCTGGCGGAGTTGCCGGCGGGCGAAAAACTGAGCGTGCTCGACAAATATACGACGTGGTACAAGGTCAGCCGCGCCGACGGCACGGTGGGGTGGGTGAGCGGTTCTTATCTCACGATGGACCCGCCCGGATCGGGCGGCGGCGGCGCGTCGGGTGCGCCGCTCCTGCCGGCGCCGCTGAACATCGGCGACATTGCTAAGACGAGCACACAATTGCTCAACGTCCGCAGTGGGCCGGGGCTTAACTTCCCGGTCATCGCCCAATATACCGCCGGCCATTTCGTCACCGTTCTCGACAAACACGATGCCTGGCGCTACGTGCAGTTCAACGACGGAACGAAGGGCTGGGTCAACGCGCAGTTCCTGACCGGCTCGCTCGGCTCGGTTGATTTGAGCAGTGGCTCGACCACCGCGTCTTCGCTGTACTCGACCCCGGTCACTCCGGCCAATCCCACGCCGATGGAGATTGACATCGTGAACACGGCGGAACTGAACGTGAGAGTCGGGCCGGGTCTGTTCTACAAAGTGGTTACCACTCTGCATCAGGGCGATTTTGTCACCGTTCTGGCCAAAGACAGCGGCTGGCGCTACATCCAGACGGCCGGCGGCACGACGGGCTGGGCGCATATGTCCGGCCTTCTGCGGTGCGATTGCGCGCTGCCGTAAGTTTCGGCGCGATGCGTGGAACGCGAAACGTGAAAGGTGAAGCGTGACGGTCTCACGCATCACCTTTCACGATTCACGCCTGAGGTTCCTCTCACCATGACAACGAAAGACTTCCTCTTCCGCGGCTCGCTCCGCGAACTCGACCCCGACGTTTACGAACTGATCCAACTCGAAGCCGAGCGGCAGTACCGCAAACTGATCCTGATCGCCTCCGAAAGCACTGCGCCGGGCGCGGTGCTGGAAGCATTAGGCTCGCGCTTCCAGAACATCTATGCCGAAGGCTACCCCGACGACGAGACGCGCTGGATGACCGAGCGCGAGATTCTGGACTACGAGGCCCGGCTGGGGCACTATCGCCGTTACGCCGATCCGCGCTATTACAAGGGCGTCGAGTACGCCGACACCATTGAAGCGCTGGCCCGCCGCCGCTGCGCCGAGATCTTCGCCGCCAACGGCGTGACCGCCGATCAGATCTGCGTCAACGTGCAGGCGCTCTCCGGCGGCCCGGCGAACAATGCCGTCTATCACGCCCTCGTCAACCCCGGCGACACTGTGATGGGCATGAATCTGCTCTACGGCGGCCACCTGTCGCACGGTTCGCCCGTCAACCGCTCCGGCAAGTATTACAAGATCGTCCCGTACACGATCAACGCCGAGACCGAGCGCATTGACATGGACGAGGTGGAGCGGCTGGCCAGGGAGCACAAGCCAAAAATGATTATTGTGGGGTATTCATCGTACCCGTGGGCGGCCGACTTCGAGCGCTTCCGCGCGATCGCGGACTCGGTCGGCGCGTATTTGATGGCCGATATGGTGCACGTGGCCGGGTTGATCGCGGGCGGCGTTTACCCCTCGCCCATCGGCCGCGCGCATGTCGTCACCTTCACGACGCACAAGACGCTCAACGGCCCGCGCGGCGCGTGCATTCTCACGACCGACCTCGCACTGGCGAAGAAGATCGACCGGGCCGTGTTTCCCGGCGAGCAGGGCGGGCCGCACGTCAACGTCTTCGCCGCGCTGGCGCTCGCCTTCAAGATCGCGGCGACGCCGGAGTACAGAGAACTGCAAGCGCAGACTGTCAAGAACTGCGTCCGATTTGCAGATCAGATGAAGGCGCACGGCTTCCGGATTCCGTTCGGCGGAACCGAGTCGCACCTGTTCAATCTCGACTGCAAGTCGGTCACCGGATCGGACGGCACGCCGCTGATGGGCGACATGGCCGCGCGCATTCTCGACATCGCCGGCGTCGTCGTGAATCGAAACACGATCCCCGGCGACAAGTCGGCGGCCAACCCTTCCGGCCTGCGCCTCGGCACGCCGTGGATCAGCCAGCGCGGTTTCAAAGAAGAACACGTTGACAAACTCGCCGCTTACATCGCGCAAGTGCTCAAGGCGTGCAGACCGTACAAGTACGAGGGCCGGAGGAGCGATCAGTTCCGCGCGAAAGTGGACTTCGACGCGCTGAACGACGCGAAAGTGAAAGTGCGCGATCTGGCGCAGTCGGTGGGGATCGACTTCACGCCGCCCCGGCATGATTACCCCCATTTCTATTACGTGGATGACGGCGCGCCCCAAGGCGACGCGCAGATCGAAATTGAAGGAGATCGCGCCGAAGAGTTCTTGAACTGGGCGACGGCCAACGACGTTTACGCGCTGAAGGATGAGGAGTCGCAGGCGAGCGAACTCAACGCAGGGGGCAAGGCTCACTCCGGCGTCCTCACTCGCGTGGATCGCCGCCGCTTCATCTTCAGCCTGCCCTCGGCCTCGTATACTCCGGTCAAGACCTGGCTGCGCGATCTCTCGGATGGCTACGTCGCATTCGACGACGATCTCTTTCGCAAACTCCCCGGCCCGATCGCGGTGCGCGATGGCAAAGCGGCCCCCATGCCGAAAGTCAGCGGGGGGGCTGTCTCCGCCGACAAACCGTATTTCATCGGTGTTTCCAGCCTTCGGTCATCAGTCGTCAGTCGTCAGTCAACGCTTCCGCAGTTCGAGTGGAAGGAGCCGACTGACGCTCCGCTCAAGAAGACTCGCTTGAACGAGACCCATCGGGCCCTCGGCGGGCGCATGGTTCCGTTTGCCGGGTGGGAGATGCCGGTGCAGTACACCGGCGTGCTTGAGGAGCATCAGGCGACACGGCGCGCCGCGGGATTGTTCGACGTGAGTCACATGGGCGCGTGGGATGCGACAGGCCCCGGCGCATGCGCCTTCCTCGACGCGGTCACGACGAACGAGGTCGCCTCGCTCAAGCCCGGTGAGAGCATGTATTCGCAGTTCCTCGCTCCGAACGGCCACGTGCTCGACGATTGCTACATCTATCAGCTCGCCGACGATCACTATCTCATCGTCGTCAACGCCAGCAACGACGACAAGGATTGGGCGTGGGTGAACGCCGTCCAGCGCGGCGAGGTGACGATCGACGAGGAGCAGCCGCGGGCCACCGCGCCGGGCCGCCATTCGGCCACACTTCGCAACCTGCGCGCCGAGTCGTCGGGCGCGGAGATGCGCGTGGACATCGCCTTGCAGGGGCCGAAGAGTCGAGAAATTCTTCTCGCGCTCGGATCGGATGCCAACTCCCAATTCCAAATTTCAAAACTCAAACGAACGGAACTTTGCCGAGCGACCGTCGGCGGCTTCGATCTGATCGTCGCCCGCACCGGCTATACCGGCGAGCAGATGGGCTTCGAGTTGTTCGTCCATCCAGAACGCGCGGTTGATCTGTGGAACGCGCTGATGAAAGCCGGCGCGCCGCTGGGCCTCAAGCCGTGCGGGCTTGCCTCACGCGACTCTCTGCGCACCGAGGCCGGCCTGCCGCTTTACGGCGACGAAATGGCCGGGCATCTCGACCTCGGCGTGGGCGATGCGGGCTTCGGTTCGTACGTCAAAGTTCACAAGCCGTGGTTCGTCGGGCGCAAGGCGTTCGTCGAGCAGGAAAAGAAACGGAAGAGCGAAGTGGCGCGTTTCCGCTTCAACGCGAAGGCGGGACGCATGGCGCACAACGGCGATCCCGTGCTCGACGACAAAGGTCGCGTCATCGGCGAAGTGACGTGTTGTTCGATTGATGCTGAGGGTTTCCGGCTTGGGCAGGCTTACATCGAACTGAAGTATGGCAAAGAAGGCACGCCCCTCGCCATCATGCAAGGTGCGGGCGAAGCCTTTGCCAAAGCCGGCTCGAAACCCGCCACCCAGGCCGAACTCGAAGCCGTTGTGACGGCGAATGGTGACAAAGTCCGCCCGCTCGAAGCGGCAACCGTAATGAGCCGATTCCCGAAGAAGAAGTAGACACAGCGGAAACAGCCGGCGGATTGATGGTGAATCAGCGGATAGGCCTGAGCTTATCCGCTGATTTGTTCCCCCCGCAGGGTGAGAACTCTATGAGAATCTTGATTCTGATTGCAAAATCAGGTACACTGGACAAATCAAGTGAGCCTTTCCGACGTATTATTCTGCATCGAGTGTAGACGGATCGGGAAGTCAATGGGTGTTGCCGAAGGAGAAACTGCATGAGCGCTGAAGTCGTAACTCCCTCCCCCGACGCCGAGGCGACAGCGGCCAAGAGGCGCGGCCTGTTCGATCGCATTGCCGATGCCGCCGAGGAGCGGCAGAAAAAAACAGAGAAGAGCGGCAGGGATCGCAAGAACGACATCCTGAGCCGGCGCAGCCGATGGTACAATCGGCTGTTCCGCTTCGCGCGATTCATCGCGCCGTGGGCGCTGATCGCCGCCATCGGTTACTGGGCCTACACCGACGAGGTCGTGCTGGGGGTGGTCATCGCGGGGGTGAGTTTCATCGGGCGGCT
>JACQED010000586.1 GCA_016200785.1 Chloroflexota bacterium | reverse complement strand
CTATCAAACGGGCAATTGACGGGACGAGCGCCCAGCCGCTCAAGCGGAACAGCGAACCGGCGGACGGCCTCCCGCCCAACAGCCAAGCCAGCACGAGCAGGACCAGGCCGCGAGCGGCCCATTCACCCACCACGCCGACCGCCGGAACGGCGAAGCGGAAGATGACGTTGTTCAGCGGATTGGTTTGGGACACGCCGTTACTGCCCTGTCCGCTCGCCGTCCCTGCGCCGGAAGGTGAGCCGCCTCCGTCTGCCTGTCCACTTTGCTGCCGCGCCGCAGCGAACGCCGCGGCCTGGGCACGTTGGATGGGCAAGGCCAGCGCCTGAAAGGCGAGGGTGAGCGCGACGGCCAGCGCCAGTGGGACGAGCCACGACCGGCCGCCGCGATCGCGCAAATAGGTGAACGTATCGCGCGGCTTGACGACAATCCCGGCGAACAACGCGGCGAGGTTGCGCTTCGGCGACGTAGAGGTTGCGGCCAAGTCAGCCGCCGGCATGGTAGATTCTGCTGTTGTCATAGTTGTCTCCATCGTTCCAGCATGAGTGTCATCGGACAGCGTACTGGACAGAGTGTAAAGAACTTGTGAAGAAAGCGTGAGACGCGGCTTAGAAACTATCGCGATGCGAGCGATTTTAGCGCGGGACGGCGAAAGCCGGCGGCGAGTCCTGCCCCTCTCCCCCTCATGGTACAATTCCGCCGATGCGCCCAATCGCTCGACTCGCGCTCGTTTGCGCGCTGCTGAGTCAACCGCTCCTCTACGCCTTCGCCAACAACGGGTCGGTTGACTCCCGCTCGCCGGCCTCGACTCTTCTCGCCGATCTCACACCGGCAGAGCGCGTAGGCCAATTGTTCATCGTTTCCTTCCACGGCGCGAGCGCAGACCCGGGCTCCGACATCTACAAGTTGATCACCGAGTCGCACATCGGCGGCGTTGTGCTATTGGCGTCCCAGGACAATTTTGCGGACGAAAGTAATCTTCCCGCGCAAATCCTCACTCTCACGAATCAACTGCAAAATACGGCGCTCGGCAATTCGCCGCCCACGCCGACACCGCCGCCAACGTCGCCGCCAACGGTAGCCCCGCCGATCACGCCGACGCTCTCCCCCTCCGCCTCCGCGCCAACGGGAGGGGGCGGGGAGGATACGCCGACGCCCGCCCCCACTGTCCCGGCGGGAACGATCGCACCACAGCCCGTCGCGTTCCGGCGTCAGGCAACGCAAGCCGCGAGCGCCACGCCCTCCGGCGAGCCAGTTCTCGCCAAGCCGCCACTCACGCCGGTGCCGCTGTTCATCGCCGTCGCGCATGAGGGCGGCGGATCGCCGTTCACCCAAATCCGATCCGGCCTCACCGAACTGCCGGACCCGATGGCGATCGGCGCGACGTGGGATCCAAAGCAAGCCGAGGCCATCGGCGAGATCGCCGGGAAAGAGTTGGCGGCGATGGGCGTCAACCTGCTCCTGGGCCCGTCGCTCGACGTGTTGTTCAATCCCCGGCCTGAGGCTTCGGGCGATCTCGGCACGCGAGCCTTCGGCGGCGATCCGTACTGGGTGGGTCAGATGGGCGCGGCCTACATTCGCGGCGTCCACGCCGGGAGCAGCCGGAGCGACCCCGATGGTCGTCCGCAAGTCATGGTCGTCGCCGAACACTTCCCCGGCCTCGGCAGCAGCGATCGACCTTCGGAAGAAGAGATCGCCACCGTACTCAAGTCACTCGAACAGCTCAAGCAGATCGAACTTGCGCCGTTCTTCTCCGTCACGGGCCGCGCCGCCACGCCTTCATCTGCGGCGGACGCGCTGTTGATCTCCCACATTCGCTATCAGGGCTTTCAAGGCAACATCCGGCAGACCACCCGACCGATCAGCCTCGACCCGCAAGCCTTCGCGCAGTTGTTTGCCCTGCCGGAATTTGCCGCGTGGCATCAAGGCGGTGGGCTGGTGGTGAGCGACTCGCTCGGCGTGCGGGCGATCAAAAGATTCTACGACTCGACTGAGAAGATTTTTCCGGCGCGCAAGATCGCGCTCGACGCCTTCCTCGCCGGAAACGATCTGCTGTTGTTGACCGACTTCGGCCTGAACCCGGCAACGGATCAGACCGCCCAGATTCAAGATGTGATCGCGTCCTTCGCGCAAAAGTATCAAGACGATCCGGCGTTCGCCGAGCGAGTGGATGCGGCGGCAACGCGGATACTGGCGCGCAAGATGCAATTGTACGGCACGACGTTTTCCAGTGCGCGAGTGTTGCGCGATCCGGCCGGGCTGGCGGCGGTGGGCCAGGGGAGCGCGGCCGTTTTCGGCGTGGCGCAGAACGCGGTGACGCTGATCAGCCCGTCGCAGACCGAGCTCACAGCGCGCCTGCCCGAGCCGCCCGCGCGCGGCGATCGGATCGTGATCTTCACCGACACGCGTGAGGCGCGGCAGTGCTCGACGTGCGCCCCGAGGCCGGACCTTGCGGTTGACGCGCTCCGGCAAGACATACTCCGTCTATACGGGCCGGGCGGGGGTAACCAGGTGCGCGCCGGTGACATCCAGAGTTTCAGCTTTGCCGACCTCGAGACATTTCTGAAAAGCGCGGGGAGCGCGCCACAACCGGGCGGCACGGCTGAGCCGTCGCCAGTGGAAGCCGCGCTCGGGCAGGCCAAATGGATCATCTTCGCGATGCTCAACGTCGAAACGGCCCTGCCCAGCTCAAGGGCCTTGAAGGATTTTCTGGCGGCCAAACCGGATGCGGCCCGCACGCAGAAGGTGATCGGATTTGCCTTCGACGCGCCGTACTACCTCGACACAACCGAGATCAGCAAATTGACGGCGTACTACGCGCTCTACAGCCGCGCCGGCGTTTTCCACGAAGTCGCGGCGCGCGTGCTGTTTCGGGAACTCTCGCCGAGTGGCGCTTCGCCGGTGAGCGTGGACGGCGTGGCCTACGATCTGATCGAGCAGACCGCGCCCGATCCCAATCAAGTCATCGAAATCTCCATCGTCGAGCAGCCGATGGAAAGCGGCGCGACGCCCACCCCGCAGAGGATCGGCGTCGGCGAGACGTTGTTCCTGCGCACCGGCATCATCCGCGATCGCAACGGGCACGCGGTGCCCGACGGGACGATCGTCCGCTTCGTCGCGCAGTATCCCGCCGACGGGTTGAGCGTGCCCATCCCCGACACGCCGACGGCCGACGGCGTCGCCCACGCCTCGTTCGTCCCGCCGAGGCCGGGGCAAATTGACATCCGTGCCGAGAGCGAACCGGCGCTCACGTCGATCACACTGCGGATCAAGATCGAGGGCGAGACGATCATCGTCGTCACCATCCAGCCGACCCCGCCGCCGACCGTGACAGCCGCGCCGACTTCGACGACCACCGACGTCACGCCGACGCCCGCCGCGTCGCCGGTTCCCACGACCCAGCCGAGGTCCGACGAGCGTGGCACGACGCTGCTGGACTTCTTTTCGTTGTTGCTGAGTCTGGTCGTCTTCGGCGCGATCGGCATGAACGCCGGACACAGCCGCCGCGAGGGAGTCCGGCTGGCGTTGATCGCCGGGCTGGGCGCGTTGATCGGATACAACTATTTCGCGCTAAACTTGCCCGGCGCGTCGGCGGTGGCGAAGGCCGTGCCGTATTGGGGCGCTACGATTGTGACCTGGGGTGGCGCGTTGGCCGGTTATGGAGTAGGCTGGCTGAGATACGGGCAAACTACTTCCCGAACACGGTCACCATAAAGGCGATGAACAGCAGCACGCCGGCCACCGTCGCCAGAGTTTTGTCAACCGGATCGTTCAAGAGGTACCACGGGATCGCGGGGGCTGGCAATTGCCTGCTCCGGCCCCCGTTCAATGCCATGAGGCCTTTGCCCGCACTCGTGCGAGCACGGGTGAAGAGGGCGTCTCTCGCCATCGCCATGCTGGCCGGGCGCTCGTCGGGGTGCATCGCCATCGCCCACAGAACGGCGCGCTCGGTTTGCGGGGAGATGGCAGGATTGATTACACGCGGCGGCCTCAGCGAGTCGGGACTGAGAAAGCGTTGCTTGGCTTCGGCGGGCGGCTCGTTCGTCAGCAAGTGGTACAACGTTGCGCCAAATGAGTACACGTCGGATCGCGCGTCGGTATGGCCCGTGTCGCCGCCGTATTGTTCGAGCGGCGTGTAGAGCGCGGTGCCTCGGCCCTGCACGACCGTAATGGTGCGCTCGTCGGGCGCCAGGAGCTTGACGAGGCCGAAGTCCACAAGTTTGATCAGGCCGGAGGGGGTCGCGCGAATGTTGGCCGGTTTGATGTCACGGTGAAGAACCGGCGGTTCCTGGCTGTGCAAATAGATCAGAGCGTCGGCTATCTGCGCCGCCCAGCCGAGCACGTCGTCCTCCGGCAGGGTGCGGCCGGCTCGCCGGGCTTCGTCCATCAGCGTTTTGAGATCGCTACCCGGCACGTAATCCATCACCAGGAAATCGCGCGCGCCCTCGGAGAAGAAGTCGGAGACTTTGGGCAGGTTGGGATGATCGAGGCGGGCCAGCGTGGTGGCCTCGCGCCGGAACTGGTCGCGCGACTGTTCCTGCGCCTCTGGAGAGAAACTCGGATCGTGCTGAACCTCCTTGATCGCGCACAGGCGGCCGTCGAGGCGCAGGTCTTCGGCTTGATAAATCGATCCCATGCCGCCCTGGCCGATGGGGCGCAGAATTTTGTAGCGCTTGCGCAGGACGTGACCGGCGACGAGTGGCATCATCGCGAGGATTATACCATTGGGAAGCCCGTTCTCCGGGAGAAAACGGGCCGATGGACGGAGGCGGATTGATGGCCGAGAGAAAAACTGATGCGCCGGTTCTGATCGCCCAGACCGGGCCGCAGGCCGGCCAACGCTGGACCCTGGCGAAGGAGGTTTTCACCCTCGGACGCGGCGCGGAGTGCGACGTGGTGGTGGCCGACCGGCAGGTGTCGCGCGAGCACGCGCGCATTCGCCGGGCCGACGGGGCTTACTGGGTCGAAGACCTGGAGAGCAAGAACGGCACGCACGTGAACGGCCAGCGGATCACGGCGCCTCAGCGCCTGCAAGACGGCGACGTGATTCAGATCGCGCTGGCGATCAAGCTGATCTTCGTCGGCTCCGAGGCGACGGTGCCGCTGATCGTGGACGCGCCGAGGCCGCGCGGCGGGCGCTTGAGGATGGACAGCCTGGCGCGGCGCGTGTGGGTCGGCGAACGGGAGATCGATCCGCCGCTATCGCTTCAACAATATCGCTTGCTGGAAATGCTGTACGAAAACGTCGGGCAGGTGTGTTCGCGCGAGGCCATCGTCGAGTCGGTGTGGCCGGAGGTGGTGGAAGAGGGTGTGTCGGAGCAATCCATCGATGCGCTCGTCCGCCGCCTGCGCGACCGCCTCGCCGAGATCGACCCGGAGCACCAGTACGTCGTCACGCTGAGGGGGCACGGGTTTAGGATGGATAATCCACCTGAGTAGAAGGGTGACGAGTGCCGGGTGACGCGTGGCGCGCCCGCACTTTCTCGTCACCCGACATGCGTCACTTGCCGCGCTCCTTGCGTCACTTCATCCACCTCGCCGCCGCTGCTTCCCGCCCCGCCATTTCCTTCAATTGAGTCAGCCGCTCGGCGGTGGTCCCCTGACCGTTGCGATTCATGTCGGCGATCAGCGCGTCCATCGTTTGCAAGACTTCCGGCGTGACCTCGGGCGCGCGATTCCGCAGAAGCGCCCGGGCCGCATCGTCGGAGTCGGCTGAAAGCAATTCGTTGATGAGACGAATCTCAGGCGGGGCGGAGTCGTTGAGAGTCTCCACCACTATGTCGGCCAGCTCCTGAAGGCGTTTAGCGATGTCGGGGCGATTGTTTTTCTGCGCGTGCTCGACGTTGGCGCTCAGCACGGCCATGAAACTCTCGTCGATCATCGGCAGGATCTGCCGGATGATCGGGCGCGGGTCGGGCGCGCTCAACAGTTGGCGGATGACGGCGGCGGTTTGCTGGACGCGGGCCTGCGCCGCCGCGTCGATCTCCTGAGACGTCTGCAAAACCATCTCACGCAGTTGGAACAGCCGATCGCGCTCCGCGCCGTGGGCGGCGTCAATGCGCTCCGACAGTTTCTGGAAGAAGGCGTAGTCGGCCAGCGGCCGGGCCAGGGCGATGAGCGCGGCGACTTTGTCGTCGTCGCGCGCTTCGACGATCAGGTCGAGGTATTTGCCTTGAGTCAAATTGTCGCCGATGTTTTCAAGTTCGCGCGCCGTGTCCTCGAGCATTTGCGCCTGGGCTTGCGACTGTTGGCCGAGCGACGTGAGCGGGATCAACTTGGCGCGCAGGTCGAGCAGGCGCTGGGCGCTGGGCATGTCGCCGTCGGCGGCGGCGGCCTCCGCGGAGGCGGTCAGCATGTCGAAGAAATTGTAATCGAGCAATTGATCGTTTTGTTTCGCGAGTTCGACCAGCGCCGCTTCGTCGGCTGCCAGCATTTGCTGAATGAGGGCAACCTGCTGGCGCTGGGCCTCGCGCATTTCAGGCGTGACGCCGTCGGCCTCGAGCACGCGGTCGCTCATGCCTTGCAGCGTGAGCATCGCCTGCGGCGTAAACAGATAGCCCTTGCGTTTCTCCGCGGCTAAGACCTGGATCACCTGCTGAACCAGGCGGCCGATGACCCGCTCCCCCTCGTTGGCCGGCAGGCCCATCTCCATGGGCAGGTACGTCAACAGCAGTTGCTTGTCGGGATCGTGATACACGATGGGCGTTGCGGCGCGAGT
>JACQED010000594.1 GCA_016200785.1 Chloroflexota bacterium | reverse complement strand
GCGCTGGCCGTCGTGCTACTGCTCTATTATGGCTTCTGCCTGCGCAGCCTCGCCATTCCGAGTGTGCCGCTGAAGATCGACATCGGCCTGTTCTACATTCCCATTGCGGCGTTTATCATCGTCGCGAGCTCGAACGCGGTGAATATCACCGACGGGCTGGACGGGCTGGCCGGCCTGGTGATCGCCACCGCTTTCGCGGCCTACGGCGTCATCGCGCTCTTGCAAGGGCAGGTCTTTCTCGTCCGATTCTGTTTCACGGTGGTGGGCGCGTGCTTCGCGTTCTTGTGGTTCAACGTCCACCCCGCCGAATTGTTCATGGGCGACACGGGATCGCTGGCGTTGGGGGCGGCGCTCGGCGTGGTGGCGCTCATGACAGGGCAATGGCTGTTACTGCCCATCATCGCCGTCATTCCCGTGGCGGAGACGTTGTCGGTGCTGTTGCAGGTGGCCTATTTCAAGTGGAGCGGGGGCCAACGATTGTTCAAAATGGCTCCCCTGCACCATCACTTTGAATTGCTCGGCTGGAGCGAAACGCAAGTCGTCCAACGCTTCTGGCTGGTCGCTCTGCTGGCGGCGATGGTTGGGATCGCGCTGGCGCTGTTGTAAGAGGAAATCAATATGGAAGTCGGCATGCTCTGGTTCGACGACTCGAATCGCAAGCTGGATGAAAAAATCGGGCGGGCGGTCGCGCACTACAAAGAGAAATACGGGCAACTGCCCACGCTGTGTGTCGTGAATCCCACCACCCTCAACGGCGGGATTGACGCGGCGGCGGGCGTGCAAATCAAGGCCGCGCGCAACGTTCTGCCCAATCATTTCTGGATCGGCGTGGACGATCCGGCGTTGCGCGTCGCGCCGCTGGAACGCCCGAAAGTCCGTTCGAGTGGAGATAAGGAACATCCGGCGCGACGGCGAAAGAAAGCGGCGTAGTCAGACTCGAACCGCGAAGCCGCGAATAGCGGGAAGAATTACTCCTGGCGTCCTTTGCGGCTTGGCGGTGAGCAACGTCCGATGCAGTTTCACGGCAAGCGCGTCGTCATTCTTGGCCTCGCCCGTCAAGGCATCGCGCTGGCGCGGTATCTCGCGGGGCAGGGAGCGCGGGTGACGGTGAGCGACGCGAAGCCCGCCGAAGCCTTGAGCGCAGGACTCACTGCGCTGGCCGAGTACGGGCGGATAAATGCGTCCGCCCCTCCAATCGAATATGTGCTCGGCGGTCATCCGCCGATCCTTCTCGACGGCGCGGACCTCCTGTGCCTCTCCGGCGGTGTCTCCGCCGATTTGCCGCTAGCATGGGAGGCCCGTCGCCGGGGGATCCCGCTCTCCAACGACTCGCAGATATTTCTGGAAGCGACCCCGGCGCGCGTCGTCGGCATCACCGGCTCGGCAGGTAAGACGACGACGACGACGCTGGTCGGGCTGATGGCAGGCAGCGGATGGCCGAGGGCAGATGGCGGCGGGCAGCCGACGGCGATTGGCAATCAGCCATCAGCTATCAGCCAGCGTGTGTGGGTCGGCGGGAACGTCGGGAATCCGCTGCTGGCCGATTTGGGCGAGATGCGTCCGGGCGATCTGGCGGTAATGGAGTTGTCGAGCTTCCAGTTGGAAATCATGACCGTCAGCCCGCACGTCGCCGCCGTGCTGAACATCACGCCAAATCATCTCGACCGGCACGGGACGATGGAGGCGTACGCCGAGGCCAAGAGTCACATCTTGCGCCATCAGTCGTCGGGCGGCGTCGCCGTGTTGGGGCTGGACGATCCGGGCGCGAAGGGATTGGCCGCACTCGTCAGGGGACGGCTGGTGTGGTTCAGCCGGCAGGCCGAGGTAAGCGATGGCGCATTCCTGCGAAGCGAGGCCGTGATGCTTCGCACCGATGGCCGCGAGCACAAAGTTTGCGACGTCGCGGAGATTCGCGTGCGAGGCCGGCACAATGTTTTGAATGTGCTCGCCGCGTGCGCCACGTCCGGCGCGGCGGGTGTGCCGCCGGAAGCGATGCGGCAGGCCATCGGCGAGTTCACGGGAGTCGAACACCGGCTCGAATTTGTCCGCGAGTGGAACGGCGTGAAGTGGTACAACGACTCGATTGCTACCGCCCCGGAGCGCGCGGTCGCTGCCATTCTTTCGTTTCACGAGCCGATCGTTTTGCTCGCGGGTGGGCGCGATAAGAAATTGCCGTGGGACGAATTTGCCGTGCTGGTGCGCGAGCGCGTGAAGCACCTGATCGTGTTCGGCGAAGCGCGCGGGCTGATCGAGAGCGCGGTGCGGAGCGAAGGCTATGCCGCTATCACCTTGCGAGAACGCATGGCCGATGCAGTGACCGCCGCCGCACGAATCGCACAATCAGGTGACGTGGTCCTGCTGGCCCCCGGCGGGACGAGCTTCGACGAGTTCGTGGATTTCGCGGAACGGGGCGTGAAGTTCAGAGAAATGGTGAAGGCGTTATAAAAATGACAGTAGCTTCTGCCGCACAACCTCAACGCAAGAAAGCCCTGGGCCTCAACTTCGACGTGGGCCTCCTGCTCCTCGTCGGCGGGCTGACGCTATTCGGGATGATGATGGTGTTCTCGACCACGTTTGACTGGTCGTACAGCCTGAGCGATCACACCAGCACCACGGTCGTGTTCGTGCGCCAACTCCGGTCGCTGGCCGTGGGCATCATCGCGCTGTTCATCTTCGCCCGCGTGGACTATCACTACTGGCGCAAGTGGGCGGTGTTGGCGATCGTCGTGACGCTGGGTCTGCTAGTCGCCGTTCTGGTCGTCGGCGGGCGCAACTTCGGCGCGACGCGCGGCTTCTACAACGGATCGATCCAGCCGAGCGAAATCGCCAAGTTCATGATCGTGTTGTACCTGGCGATCTGGCTGACCTCGAAGAGCGACAAACTGCGCCAGTTCAGTTACGGCCTCGTCCCGTTCGCCATTATCGTCGGCGCCATCGCCGGAGCGATCATGATGGAACCCGACCTCAGCGCCGCGCTCACGGTCGTGCTGGTCGGCGTGACCATGTATTTTCTTGCCGGCGCGGACCTCATTCAGATGGCGCTGGCCGCCGTGCTCGGAGGCGTGGGCGGGTGGGCCGTCGTGCAGGCTTCGTCCACCGGACGAAACCGGCTGGTCGAATACGTCGCGGGACTGCAAGACCTCACCAAGGCCGGCTGGCACGTTCAGCAGGCGTTGATCGCCTTCGTCAAAGGCGGTTGGCTCGGGCGCGGACTCGGATCGAGTTATCAGAAGTTCGGCTTCCTGCCGACGCCGCACACCGACAGCGTGTTCGCCATCATCGGCGAGGAGATCGGCGTCGTCGGGTGTGTAGCCGTGATCGCGTTGTTCGCCTTGCTCGTGTGGCGCGGCCTCAAGATCGCGGCGAACGCCGGCGACGATCTGGGCGCGATCCTCGCCGCCGGCGTAACGTGCTGGATCGCTTACGAGGCTTTGATCAACATGGCGGTGATGGTTGCCATCCTGCCGTTCGCCGGCAACGCCCTGCCGTTCATCAGTTACGGCGGCTCGTCGCTCGTCGCCTCGCTGGCCGGTGTGGGGCTGTTGCTCAACATTTCGCACCAGAAATATCGGCAGGAGGAAGACCTGCCGCGGAGGACGCGTGCGAATTTTGATTACGGCCGGCGGGACAGGCGGACACGTCTATCCGGCGCTGGCGGTCGCCCAGGCGTTCGGCGCAAGTAGCGCGCCGGGCGACATTCAAATCCTGTGGATCGGATCAGCCGGCGGGATGGAGGCCGAATTGGTCGGTCGGGCCGGAATACAATTTGCGGCCGTTGAGGGCGCGGGCTTGCACGGCATGGGGATGCGGGCACTGCCTAACTTTTTCCGATTGGTCGCCGGCTTTTTCCAGTCACTTGGGCTTGTCGCGCGCTTTCGGCCCGACACGCTCTTCGTCACCGGCGGCTTTGTTGCCGTGCCGGTCGCGCTCGCCGCATTCCTGCGACGCGTGCCGAGCCTCGTCTATCTGCCCGACATCGAACCGGGGCTGGCGGTGAAGTGGCTGAGCCGGCTCGCGCGCAAAGTGGCTGTGACCGCCGAGGACTCGCGCGCGTTCTTTCCGAACAGAAAAGTCGTCGTCACCGGATACCCGGTGCGCGACGCAATGCGGGCGGCGACGCGCGACCGCGCCCTCGCCACATTCAATCTTGATCCTGCGCTCCGGACCCTGATCGTGTTCGGCGGATCGCGCGGGGCGCGAAGCCTGAACCGCGCGCTGATCGCCGGCGCGAGCGATCTGCTTGCACATTTCCAAATTATCCACGTCGCCGGCCAACTCGATTGGCCGGGGGTGAGCGCGGCCCGCGAGACTCTGCCCGAGTCGCTCAAGCCGCGCTACCACGCCTTCGCCTATCTGCACGACGAGATGGCGCCGGCGCTGGCGGCGGCCGATCTTGCGGTGGCCCGCGCGGGCGCTTCGACGCTGGGCGAACTGCCGCTGTTCGGATTGCCCGCGATCCTCGTGCCGTATCCGCACGCGTGGCGCTATCAGAAAGTGAACGCGGACTACCTCGCCGCGAGCGGCGCGGCGGTGCGCCTGAACGACGAAGAACTCGCCGCGAAACTTGTGCCGACGATCCTCGGCCTGATGGCCGACCGCACCAGGCTGGCGGAGATGCGCGCGCGGATGCGCGCCCTCGCCCGGCCCGACGCCGCCGGGGCGATTGCGAACGAACTGCGAGCGTTGGCGGGTGTTTCGCCATGATGTCGCTGGTAGCCGTCTTCTGGATGTACGTCCTATTCTTCGGCATCGTCGGCGGGATGCGCGGCTGGGCGAAGGAGATACTGGTGATCTTCGCCATGATCCTGGCGCTGTTCATTGATACCCTGTTGAAGTCGTACGTGCCAGGATTCGGGCCGGCGCTGGAGGCGCAACCCCCACTTTCGCGCTTCATCGTCAGAGCGGCCTTCTTCATGCTATTGGCTTTCTTTGGTTACGAGTCGCCCGCGTTGTCCAGCCTCGTCGGCGCTAAGGCCCGCCGCGAGAAGTTTCAAGACATCATGCTGGGCGGGGTGCTGGGCGCGATCAACGGTTATCTGATCTTCGGAACGCTGTGGTTCTACATGGCCGACGCCAATTATCCTTTGCCCAGCATTGTGTCGCCCACAGATCCGCGCGTGGGAGGGTTCGTCGGCCAGGGCGTGCAGGAGTACCTCAAGTATCTGCCGCCGGTGATGATCGGTGTGCCGTACATATACTTCGCGGTCGCGCTGGCATTCGTGTTCGTGATTATCGTTTTCGTGTGAGTCGCCATGAAACACATTCACTTCGTCGGTATCGGGGGCGCGGGACTGTCGGCAATAGCCGCTGTCTTGCTGGAGAGCGGTTACGTCGTCAGCGGCAGTGACGCGCAACCTTCCGATCTGACGCGCCGTCTTGCGCGCCTCGGCGCGACGATTCATGAGGGTCACGCCGGGAGTCACGTCGAAGGCGCGGACGTCGTCGTCGCCTCGTCGGCGATTCCCGACGACAATGCCGAAGTCGCCGCGGCGCGGCACGCGGGCATCCCGGCGCAGAAGCGGGCGGAGTTCCTCGCCGACTTTCTCACGGGGCGCACGGTGGTGGCCGTGGCCGGGACGCACGGCAAGACGACGACCACCGGACTCGTCGCGTTCATGCTCGACCGCGCCGGCCTGAAGCCGTCGTTCATCGTCGGCGGCGTGCTGGCCGACTACGCGACGAACGCGCACAGCGGCGCGAGTTCGATCTTCGTCATCGAGGCCGACGAGTACGATCGCATGTTCCTCGGCCTGTGCCCGGCTGTGGCGGTGGTGACGAATGTCGAACACGATCATCCCGATTGCTACCCCACGCCGGAGTCGATGCAAGAAGCGTTCCGGCAATTCACGGAGCAGATTGTGGACGGCGGAAGATTGATAGTTTGCGCCGACGACTCGAAAGCCAGGGAACTAGGGGAAATTGCGGAAAACAAAGGAACTCGCGTGACGTCGTACGGTCTAAGGAATGGCGCGGAATGGAAAGCCGAATCGATCCAGCCGAACGGCGCGGGCGGCAACGATTTTCTCGTCGTGCGCGGCGCAGCGACGCTGGGCCTCGCGCGCATTCGCTTGCCGGGTTTGCACAACGTCGCCAACAGCCTCGCCGCGCTCGCCGTCGCCGACCATTTCGAGTTGGATTTCAACACGGCGCGGGAGGCGCTGGCCGAGTTTCGCGGGGTGGGGCGGCGTTTCGAGATCAAGGGCGAAGCGCGGGGGATCACGGTGATCGACGATTACGCCCATCACCCGACTGAGATCCGCGCGACGCTGGCGGCCGCTCGGCGGCGCTATCCGGGCAAAGCCATTTGGGCGATGTTCCAGCCGCACACGTTCAGCCGCACTCGCGCTCTGCTGGCCGACTTCGCCGCGAGTTTCCGCGACGCCGACCACGTCGTCGTCACCGATATTTTCCGTTCGCGCGAAGCCGACGATCCAGGCGTCAACGCGCGCGGCATCGTCGAGAAGATGAATCACCCCGACGCGCGCCATATTCCTGTGCTCGACGCTGCCGCCGACTATTTGGCCGAACACCTGAAATCGGGCGATGTGTTGATTACGCTGGGGGCGGGGGATGGCAACAAGGTCGGGGAGATGGTGTTGAGGAGGCTCGGAGCAGATTAGACACTGTGGAGCGCCCCTTTGGGGTTGGAGAGTGCCATGGAAGCAACCACACACGAACTCAATGTTGACGCCATGCCCCGGCTCGTGCAGCTGGAACAGCCGCAGGAGGAGGGCGACGAGCCGAAGAAGGACTACCGCGCCCCGGCCATCGTGAAGCGGGTCGAGGTGGATCGCGAAACGATGTTGAGGTTGATCAAAGGGGTGAGGTCGTTGTAACGAGGTATCGGTTGGCATTGTCGCCCGGCGAGGCTCTGCGCTCGAAATTCGGAGACCGCCTCAGAACGTCTGAACCTCTCTCGCGCTACACGTCGGCCCGCATCGGCGGCCCGGCTGAATTTTTGATCGTCGCCGAGTCGGCGGGAGAATTGGCCGAGGCGGTCACGGAGGGCTGGCGACTGCAAGCCCCGTTCTTCATCCTCGGCGGCGGATCGAACATGCTGGTCGCCGACGCCGGAGCGCGAGGGTTGGTCATCGTCAATCGGGCGAAGAATGTGCAGTTCAGGGACGAGGGGTCAGGGGTTAGCGTCTGGGCAGAGTCCGGGTGTTCGATTGGAACGCTGGCGCGGCAGTGCGTGCTCAAAGGCTACTCCGGACTCGAATGGGCGGCGACGGTTCCGGGGACGGTGGGTGGCGCGGTGTTCGGCAACGCGGGGGCGCACGGCGGCGACACAGCCTCCTGCCTGCGAGTGGCCGAAATCTTGCACCCCGATGGAACAATACGCAAGTACACAGCCGAGGAGTTGGGGTTTGGGTATCGGACGAGTGTGCTGAAGAAAGAAAGCAGGAAGAAGGGAGAAGGAAGCGGCGTTGTTATTGCTGCGGAGTTTGGGCTGACGAAAGATGACCCGTCAAAGCTGCAGGCCCGCGTCGAAGAATTCGTGGCGCACCGCAAACGGACACAGCCGCCGGGGGCGAGCATCGGATCGATGTTCAAGAACCCGCCTGGCGATTATGCGGGCAGATTGATTGAAGCGGCCGGGCTGAAGGGGGTACGCAGAGGCAGCGCCGAGATTTCGACGGTTCACGCAAATTTCTTCGTCAATCTCGGCGATGCGAAGGCAACTGACGTGAAAGCGCTGATTGATCTTGCGCGAGAGGCGGTGAGGCAGAAGTTCGGGACGGAGTTGGAGTTGGAGATTGAACTGGTCGGAGAATGGTGAAGAAAATCAAAGTCGGCCTTATCTTCGGCGGCCGGTCGGGCGAGCACGAAGTCTCGCTCATGTCGGCGCGGTCGGTGATGAAAGCCATTGACAAAGAGAAGTACGACGTGATCCCGATCGGCATCACGAAAGAGGGTAAGTGGATCGCGGGCGGCGACCCGATGAAGGCGCTCACCGGGCAGACGATGAATGATGTTTCGGAAGCGACGCTGTTGAGCGATCCCGGCCATCGCGCCCTCATGCAAGTGCGGCCGGCCGGCCCCGGTGACACGGCGGTCACGTTGTCTTCGATAACGGAAGTGGACGTGATGTTTCCGGTTCTGCACGGGACATTTGGCGAGGATGGCACGGTGCAGGGATTGCTCGAACTGGCGAACATTCCTTACGTCGGCGCGGGCGTGGTCGGATCGGCGGTGGGGATGGACAAAGCGGTGTTCAAAGACGTGATGCGCGCCAACGGAATCCCCGTGCCCGAGCACGTTTTGATCACGCGCGCGGAGATCGAGCGCGATCCCGGCGGCGCGGCGCGCAAGGTCGAGGCCGCCCTGCGATTCCCGATTTTTTGTAAGCCGGCGAATCTCGGCTCGTCGGTCGGCGTGACGAAGGCGCACGATCGGGCCGGGCTGATCGGCGGACTGCGCGAGGCGGCGCGCTGGGATCGGCGCGTGCTGGCCGAGCGCGGCATCAATGCGCGCGAGATCGAAGTCAGCGTGCTGGGCAACGATGCTCCGATCGCTTCCGTTCCGGGCGAAGTCATCTCGTCGCGCGAATTCTACGATTACAGCGCGAAGTATCTCGACGAGAGTTCCGAGTTGATCATCCCGGCGAACCTGCCGGAGGCGACTGCCGCCGAAGCGCGGCGCATGGCCGTCGGCGCGTTCAAAGCCATTGACGGCGCGGGCATGGCGCGAGTGGATTTTCTGCTGGACAAGGATTCGGGCCAGTTGTACGTGAGCGAGATCAACACCATTCCGGGCTTCACCCAGATCAGCATGTACCCCAAACTATGGGAGGCCTCGGGCATTTCGTACACGGAACTGATCGACCGTCTGATTGAGCTGGCGTTGGAGCGACAGGCCGACAAGGACAACACGCTGCGAAGTTACGAGGTGAATGAATGAGTCTGGCCGCTTTCGCGAAGTCGCGCACGCGCGCCGACGCGGTGCGCCGGCGCCGATTAGCGCGCGCCGCCGCGACCGGCGAGACGGTGGTCCTGCCAGCGCCGACACGCGCGCCGGAGAGACGCGAGTCTCGCGCCGAGAAGCGCGGGCCGAAGCGCCGCCCGATGCCCGGCGCCAAGTCTCGCTACGAGCGAGCATTTCCGTGGCCGGATGTCGAAGTGGCCCTGCCCGCGCTTCCGGCGATCCACGCCGATTGGCGGATGGCGAGTCTCACCATCGTCCTGCTGCTGGTCGGACTGTTGTTCAGCCTCAACGGGCCGCAGTACTTCGTCGAGGCGATCAACCTGTCGGGCGCGGTGAACGTGCCAGGCTCCGAAGTTTACGAGGCTTCCGGCGTTGACCGTCAGCACATCCTGTGGGTCGATCCGAAAGTCGTGAAGGTCAACGTCGAAAAGCTGCCCGGCATCGCCTCGGCCGAAGTCGAAGTGAGGTGGCCGAACGTGATCAACGTGGGAGTCGTCGAACGCGAGCCGGTTTTGTCGTGGCAGCAGGGCGGTCAGAGCAACTGGGTCGATCGCGGCGGGATTTTCTTCCCGGCGCGAAGCGATATTCAGGGTCTCCTGCCTGTGATCGTGGACGACGCCCAAACGCCATTGGCCGAAGGGCAGACCGTGCCGGTGGAGGCCATTGAAGGCGCGCTTCAACTTCGCGCCCTGCGCCCTAACGTCGAGTTGCTGCACTACGACGCGCTGAATGGATTGAGCTACCAAGATGGCCGTGGCTGGCGCGGTTACTTTGGCGTCGGCGCGAACATGCAGGTCAAACTCGCCGTGTACGAGACGCTGGTGGCTAATCTGCTCAGCCGCAGCGTTCATCCAACCGTAGTCAGTGTGTCGAATCCTGATGCGCCGTTTTATCGCAGATAGCATGTGGCCTACGGCTTGTCGCTCATCGCAGACTCGGATGGAGCGAGGCGATAGGCGATAGGCGATGCGCGCTATGCGATGAGCAAACTATGACTGGACCTCTTCTTACCGGAATTGACGTGGGCACCACCAAAATCTGCACGCTGGTCGGCGAGATGGCCGGTGACGGCGATCTGGAGATCATCGGAGTCGGCATCGAGCCGGCGCGCGGCATGCGCAAGGGCGTGGTGGTGGATGTTGACGAAGCCAGCCATGCGATCGCGGCGTCGGTCGAGAAGGCCGAGCGCTCCTCCGGCTACGAAATCGGCCGCGCGCTGGTGAGTCTCGCCGGAGCGCATGTCTCTTCGACGAACAGTCACGGCGTCGTCGGCGTGGCCCACGGCCATCGCGGCATCGAGCAGGAGGATATTGATCGCGCGCTCGACGCGGCGCAGGCTATCGCCATCCCGCACAACCGCGACATTCTGCACGTCATCCCGCGCGGTTTCACCGTGGATGGCCAGGACGGCGTGCGCCATCCCGTCGGGATGCACGGCTTCCGGCTGGAGGTGGAGGCCCACATTATCACGGCCGCCAAGACTTCGATCCAGAACTTGACCAAATGTGTGGAAAGCGCCGGCGTGCAGGTGGAGTCGTATGTGCTGAACCCGCTGGCCTCCGCCGAAGTGGTGCTGACGGACACCGAGAAAGAAATGGGCGTGGTGTGCTGTGACATCGGCGGCGGCACGACCGACCTCGCCGTCTACATCGAGGGCAATGTCTGGCACACGATGGTCATCTCGGTCGGCGGCAATCACTTGACTGCGGACATCGCGCAGGGACTGCGTCTGCCGGCGGATGTGGCCGAGAAGGTCAAGATCGATCATGGCCGGGCACGCGCGGGCGACGTGGGGGCGAATGACTATTTTGCGGTGCGCCCGTTCGGCCACGAGCGCGCGGTGCAGATGAGCAAAGCCGAACTGGCCGAGATCATTGAGGCGCGGGTCGAGGAATTGTTTTCGCTGATCTTGCAGGAGATCAAGCGCACCGGTTACGACGGACTCCTGCCCGCCGGAATTGTGTTGACCGGCGGCACGGCCCGCCTGCCAGGCATCCGGCAGATCGCGAGCGAGGTGCTCAACCTCCCCGGGCGCACCGGCCAGCCGGAAAATCTGCACGGGCTGGCGGACGCGTTGGACGGTCCGGCTTATTCGACGAGTGTGGGTCTCTTGCAGTGGGGCGCGCGCGAAGCCATGGAAGAAGCGCGCCGCCCGCAGACGAAGAAATCCAAGAAAAAGTATCAGGAGGGCCAGCCCATTCAGGTGAATGTGAGCAAGGGCCTGGACTGGCTCAAGCGATTGTTGCCGTGATTGCCGATGGCATATCGCGCATCGCTTATCGCATATCACTTTTCGCGTATTGTGGCCATTGGAGATAGGCGACAGGCCATACGCGATGAGCGAACAACGAGGAGGGTCACATGGACGACCAAAACATCGTGAGAGGCATTACCCCATTCACCGCCGGCTTCAAAGCGCCGGCCGCAGCCGATCGGAGGAGGGAGACAACTATGCAACCATCACCACAGCTCGAGAGTTTCGCCCGCATCAAAGTCGTCGGCGTGGGCGGCGGCGGCTCGAACGCGGTCAACCGCATGATCGAGGAGGGCATGCCCGGCATTGAGTTCATCGCGGTCAACACCGACGGGCAGGCGCTCCTCGTCTCGAATGCGCCCAAGCGCATTCGCATCGGCGATAAACTGACGCGAGGCATGGGCGCCGGCGGCGACCCCGAAAAAGGGCAGAAGGCCGCCGAAGAATCCGCGACGGATTTGTACGAAATTCTCAAGGGCGCAGACATGGTGTTCATCACCTCCGGCATGGGCGGCGGGACGGGCACCGGCGCGGCCCCGATCGTCGCGCAGATCGCCAAAGAGGCCGGCTCGCTTTCCATCGGCGTCGTCACCCGGCCGTTCACTTTTGAAGGCATGCGCCGGACGCAGACCGCCGAGGCCGGCATCTCCAAACTCAAAGAGCACGTGGATACGCTCATCGTCATCCCGAACGATCGGCTGCTGCAACTGGTTGGCAAGAACACCTCGCTTTCGGAATCGTTCCGCGTCGCCGACGACGTCCTGCGCCAGGGCATTCAGGGCATCTCAGAGTTGATCACCGTCCCGGGACTCATCAATCTCGACTTCGCCGATGTGCGCGCAATCATGGCTGAGGGCGGCGCGGCGCTGATGGCCGTGGGCCGCGCCTCGGGGGAGGATCGGGCGCGTGTGGCCGCCGAAGCCGCCATCGCCAGCCAACTGCTCGACATCACGATTGACGGCGCGCGCGGGATTCTGTTCAACGTCACCGGCGGGCCGGGGATGAGTCTGCACGAGGTCAACCAGGCCGCGGCGATCATCAAGGAGACCGCGCACCCGGACGTGAATCTGATCTTCGGCGCGGTGATCGATCCGAACATGGGCGACGAGATTCGCATCACGGTGATCGCCACCGGCTTCGAGCGCGCGGGTGTGCCGTCGGCCATCCGCCGCCCGGCGCAACGACTCACCAATCGCGCCGATCGCGCGCAGGCCGCCGCGCAATCTCAGGGCCTCGCGCCGGCAATGACACAGGGTCAGCCCGCGCCGGCGCAAGGCCAACGCGAGCCGCAAATGGCCGAGGCGCCGAACCGCCACAGCGATGACCTCGATCTGCCTGCCTTCCTGCGGCGCAGACGGTAAATCGTCAGTCTATCCGATCGGCAAGACGTACCCTCCGCGTCTTCGCCTCTCACACGGGTTGCCTGCCCCGGCGATCTGCTTTCGCCGCCGGGACGGGCGACCTTGTATCTTTTTCGTCGAGTAGTAGTCTTTAAGACAAATCAACGAACTGCCTCTTGCGCCGTTCCGAGAAGGTATGATAGAATTCAACCCCCTGCCGCCCAATATGTTGGGCATTCGTTGGGGTATCCACTATATATGGGCGAAACATACGTTCATTTTTGCGGAGGGGAAGATGCGGTGCCCGTACTGTGGCCAAGAAGAATCGAAAGTCATAGATACGACCCACGACGCGCGCGGCGGCGTGCGCCGTCGGCGCCTCTGCCAAAACTGCGGCAACCGCTTCAATACCTACGAGCGAGCATTGCTGGCGACGCCGATGCTGATCAAACAGGATGGCACGCGTGAGGAATTCGATCGGGAGAAACTTGAACGGGGCATCCGAATCTCGTGCGCCAAACGTCCCGTGCCGGCGGCCGAGGTCGACCGGCTTGTGGGCGAAATAGAATCCATGCTGCAACAGATGGGCAAAGCCGAAGTCTCTTCTCGTGTGGTTGGAGATATGGTGATCGCCGGGCTGAAGGAACTTGACCCGATCGCCTATATTCGCTACGCCATCGTCTATCTCCGCCTGAACGACCTCAAGCAAGTACGCGACGAAATTAATCGCCTTTTGGAATAGTCACGCCCTGCGGCACAGCTTGGGGCCCGCCGCTTGGGCGTGTATTTTTTTACGATCGAGATCGATTCAATTGCAGATGTTGTGAGGAGGCGCGAATGCTGGCAGAGACGATGACCCAATCCAAAGCAGGCACGAACGGCCACCGCCCGGCGTTGAACGAGGTCCAGTTGACTGACAATGCGCGGACGGTTCTGCAGAAGCGCTATTTGCGCCGCGGCGAAGACGGCAAGCCTGCGGAGTCCATCGAGGAAATGTTCTGGCGCGTGGCCTATCACGTCGCTCTCGCCGAAAAAGAGTCTGGCGGCGACCCCGATTCGGTCGCTGAGCAATTCTATGATTTGTTGACCACGCTCCGCTTCTTCCCGAACTCGCCGACGTTCACCGGCGCTGGGACACCGTTGGGGCAGCTGGCGGCGTGCTTTGTGCTCAAGATCGAAGACGACATGGGCCGCGCCGCATCGGGCATCTTTCAGACTCTGCGCGATGCGGCGCTCATTCAGCAGACGGGCGGCGGCAATGGTTTCGCCTTCTCGCGCCTCCGCCCGAAAGGCGCGCTGGTCAAATCCTCGGCAGGCGAGGCGACCGGGCCGGTCGGCTTCCTGCGGGTGTATGACAAGGCATTCGGCGAGATCGCGCAAGGAGGCACCAGGCGCGGCGCCAACATGGCCGTGCTCAAAGTCAGCCATCCCGACATCCGCGAGTTTATCACTTGCAAGACCAATGAGAATCACATCACCAACTTCAACATCAGCGTGGGGATTACGGACGAGTTCTTCCGCGCGGTGGAGAACGATGACGAATTTGAACTGATCAACCCGCACGACGGGAAGGTGTGGGAGGTGGTTCGCGCGCGCGAGTTGTTTGATCAAATCGTGAGGCAAGCTCATCACAACGGCGAGCCAGGCGCGCTGTTCCTCGACGCCGCCAACCGCGAGAATCCCGTGCCGCACTTGTATGAGTTGGAGGCTACAAATCCGTGCGGCGAACAATGGCTCGGGCCGTATGAAAACTGCTGTCTCGGCTCGATCAATCTCGCTCGGCACGTGACGGCAGACGACGCAGTGGACTGGGAGAAACTTCGCGAGTCCACGGTGCTCTCGACGCGCTTCCTCGATGACGTGGTGTCGGCCAATGCCTACGTGCCAGCCGTGCCCCAGCTGCGCGAGGCCGCCTATCGCGCCCGCCGCATCGGCCTGGGGATCATGGGCCTCGGCGATATGATGTACCGCCTTGGCATTCGCTACGGCTCAGTTGAGGCCGAGGAGTTCGCGGCCCAGATAATGGAATTCGTCCGCTACCACTGCATGTTGACCAGCGTCGAACTGGCGAAAGCGCGCGGGCCGTTCCTGGCAATCGAAGGCAGTATTTACGATCCGAAGAATCTCAAGTGGAAATCGCCGACACCGCTCGTGCCTGACACTCACGACTACGGCCGCCCCTCGATTGACTGGAGCGCCATTGTGGAGGGTATCGCGCAGCACGGCATCCGCAACGCCTGCCAGACAACCATCGCGCCGACGGGGACGATTGCTACCGTTGCCGGATGCGAGTCCTACGGCTGTGAGCCTGTGTTTGCGTTGGCTTACATCCGCCACGTCAGCGACAATGGCAAGGATCTGCAATTGCAGTACACCAGCCCGCTGTTCGAGAGGGCGTTGATCAAAGCGGGATTGAGCGAGGCCGAACGCCGGAGGATAGTCGAGCAGGTGAATTCGGTCGGCTCATGCCAGAACGTGCCCGGTGTGCCGGAGCACATCCGCCATGCGTTCGTCGTCGCGTCGGACATCACGGCGGTCGAGCACGTGCGGATGCAGGCGGCGCTCCAGCGGTTTGTGGACAATTCCTTGTCGAAGACCTGCAACTTTCCGGCCAGCGCCAGCGAGAAAGACGTGGCCGATGCTTACTTCCTCGCCTGGAAACTCGGCTGCAAAGGCCTGACGGTCTACGTGACCGGCTCGCGCGAGAAGGTGGTCTTGGAGACGCACGAGACGGCGCAGGCCAGGCAAAAGGGCGCTGGCAGCAACGGCGCAACGGCGCCGGCGCCTCAGCCGATCCCGATGTTCCATGAATCGAAGAAGCCTCGCCCGACGCGCCTCTACGGCAGTACCCACCAAGTCATCACGCCGATGGGCAAGGCATTCGTCACCATCAACGAAAACGGCGGCAAGCAACCCTTCGAGGCTTTCATAACGACCGCGAAGGCTGGGAGTGAGACGGCGGCGATCTCGGAGGCCATTGGCCGATTGATCTCCCACATTCTGCGACTGGCCTCGCCCGTGCCGCCGCGCGAGCGGCTGGCCGAAGTCGTGCGGCAACTATCGGGCATCGGCGGCGGGCGCTCCATCGGCTTTGGTCCCAACCGTGTGTCGTCTCTGCCCGACGGCGTGGCCCGCGCGCTGGCCGAATACCTCGGCGAACACGCCGCGCCGCTGGCCGAGGCAGAGACGCCTCACGCGCAGGGGCAAATGGCATTGAAGATCGGCGATCTTTGCCCCGAGTGCGGTCAGGCAGCGATGGTGAACGAAGAAGGTTGCCGGAAGTGTTATTCGTGCGGGCACAGTGAGTGCTGAGAGCCAAAGGATAAAGGCAGAAAGCGGAAGGATGAAGATGAGTCTTCATCCTTCTTCTTTTCTCCGCCGGGGCGCGACTGCGTTCGTCGTGTTGGCCGCGCTCTGGTGGGGCGCGGTACTGGGGATTGACAAGTATGGGATAACCGATCGAGCACAGGCCGCCGATGTGATTGTGGTGTTGGGATCGCGTGTTCTGCAGAGCGGTCAGCCGGGGCCGTCGCTCAGCCGCCGGGCGGCGCACGCCGCCGCGCTGTACGGGAAAGGACTTGCCCCGATCGTAATTTGCTCTGGCGGGCTGGGACAGAATCCGCCGACCGAGGCGCAAGCGGCGTGCGCCAAAGTTGAGAGTCTCGGCGTTCCCGAGTCGGCGGCGATTTTGGAGGAGCGGGCGCGAAGCACGGAGGAGACTTCGCTGTACGTCGCCGAGATCATGCGGGCGCACGGTTGGCGCACGGCGATCGTTGTAAGCGACAGTTACCACCTGTATCGCGCTCATCTTCTCTTCGAGCGCGCCGGCGTTGCGGTGTATCCCAGTCCGGCGCAAGTGACCGCCGGCCCGATGAATCCCATCGAGCGCCTCGCCCGCGCGAATCGCGAGTTAGTCGCAGTGATCTGGTATTGGGGCAAGACGTGGGCGGGGTTGCCGATTACAGATTTTCAGCCATGACATGAAAGGAAATTACGGCTTCGGTATCAGCGTCTGCTCCCCCTCGAATGCCTCGACGCACCAGCCGACCAGGTTATCCTCAATCTTCCTGACTTGCCAGTACACCAACCCGTTCTTCGCGGTCACCGGCCCGTCTACTAATACCACCTCCGTGCCCGGCGCGAGCAGGCCCACAGCGGGCGCATCGGGATCGGGCTTGGTGCGGAAGAAGATTGGCCCGCCTGAAAACTGAACCGTCGCGTGTTTGCCGACGGTTAGACCACTGCGAGAGACCTCGGCGCCGACTTCGGGGAATGGCTTGAGTCCGGTGCGGGCCGTCTGTTTGGTTATGAATTCGAAAGCGTACCCGGCTGACCCCAGTGTGCCGGTGAAGGCTTTGATCTCGTGCGCGGCCCACTTGTCGCTCCCGTCGTAGGCGACGATCGCCGTCGCGCTCGTCTCCAGATTTTCGTCGAGCGCGATCAATTTGCTCCCCGAAGCGAAGATCGCCGGCTTCCCGGACACGGGCATAGCGTTGGTCGTCGCGCCGGTGCGATCCAGCACAACGACGCGCGTGGCCTTCCTGTTGCAGTCGATCATCAACAGCGCGAGTCGTTCCCCGCCGTCGAGCCATTGCGCGCTGGCGACCTGCTCGCTGGCCCCCGAAGCGAAAATCACCGTGGGCTTGCCGCCCGCGAGATCCGAATACTTCACCACGTTGTTCGGCGTTGCCTTGCCCCAGCAGTCGAGCGGCAGGGTGGGGTAGGTCTGATCGTAGTCGGGCCACACCACTTCCGACCCGCCGTCGAGCCGCTGGCCGCTAAAGGCGAAAGCGGACGACGCCTCCGGTGCAGCGGCGATGTCGTGACCTTCCGGTTTCCACAATAGTGTCTTTGAATAATTCGCGGACTGGTAGAGATGCCCGACGAGCAGAATGCCCTCCGGCGTCCAGCGAATGACGACCGGAATGTGATCTTTGGGAAGCAGATCGCGATCGACCGGCGTCTCAGGCGTCAGGCCGTCGGCGATTTTGTTCGTCTTGAGGTCCCAGAGGAACACGCGGAATGAAGTCTTCGTGTTGTCTTTCTCTTCGTTGCCTTCCAAAGTGACGGCGATCTGTGTGCCGTCGGGATCGAAAGCCGCCTGCAGTGCGCCGTAATCCACGAGGCCGTAGTGCTCCTTGTCCATGGCGGCGGTCTGCAATACCCCCGTGCTGAATTCGTAAGCGGCAAGGTAACGCGCAATGACGCCGCCGCCGGCATCGAGGAGTGTGTAGAAGATCAGTTGGCCGTCGGGTGAGAGGGCGAATTCCGGCGAGGGGCGCGTGTCGGCGAGCGCGGGCAGGCGAATCTCGACGACCTGCCCGGAGGCGTCGGCGCGGAAGAGTTGGCCGGCGTCAATTCCGCGCCGCCAAAGCGACCACTCGCCGCCAGGCGCAGGGAGGGGCACGTCGGCTGGAGCGCCGAGGGGCAATCGGTCGGAGGCAACCGCGGGCGTGGGCGTCGCCGAAGTCGTCGGTGAGAGAACTGTCGGCGTCGCGCCGATTTGCGGCGTGCTGGGCAACGTTCCGATCACGGTCACCGGCGGTTGGGCGGGGATGGGCGAAACGCTCTGCGAACGAGTGCAGGCGACGAGCAGAAGGGTCAGAGCCAGAATTCTCGACTTCATCCTTTTCTCCCTGAAGTGATGTGGACGCATTATAAATCATCTCTTGACTTTCACCCTTGAGGGGCTTTTACTCCCTGCCCGACCGTGTTATTATCGGTGCTAGCTGAGAAGGCGATGGAGGCAGAGCATGAATGACACTGACACAAGGCACGGGGGCGACGACGAGAACAGGCCGTCGGAGACGGAACAGCCGGTATGGACGTTTCGCGGCTATCAAATGCGTCCGCCGGAATTCAATACGGCGATGGTGCACTACTATCGCGCCGAGATTCAACGCGCGAATGTGTGGCGGCAAAGATTGGACAACACCACAAACTGGGCAGTGGTCGCAGCGGGCGCGGCGATCTCGTTTTCACTGTCCGACCCGACCCATCACTACGGCGTCATTATCCTGGACACGCTGTTGGTGACGCTGTTCCTGTGGATCGAGGCGCGGCGTTACCGCTACTACGAACTGTGGTCACACCGCACGCGCTTAATGGAAACGGACTTCTTCGCGGCGATGCTCGTCCCGCCCTTTGCGCCGCACGCCGACTGGGCCGAGAGTCTCGCCGAAACATTGCTGGCGCCCGAGTTCCCGATCAGCATGTGGGAGGCGTTTGGCCGGCGATTCCGCCGCAACTACTTGTGGATTTTCATCATCCTCGGCCTCGCGTGGTTGCTCAAGAGTTTCATTCACCCGACCCCCGCGCCGACGATGGCGGAGTTCATGGCGCGGATGGCGCTCGGCCCCATCCCCGGCTGGTTAATGCTCGTGGCGGGCGTGATCTACAACGGCGGGTTATTCCTCATCGGCTTCGGCACAGCCGGACTTCAACAGGCTTCGGGCGAAGTATTGCCGAAGTATGGCGAGTTCCCGGGGCTGAGTTGGCTGTGGCGGGCGATGCAGGTGAAGGAGGGCGTGGCGCGCCCGGCGAGCCGGGGCGAGGCCGGCCGGCCGCAGGCGCGCAAGCGTCAGCAGTTGCTGTGCCTGATCATCTCGGCCAGGCCGCAAGCTATCGCGGATCGCGTGATGAAAGAGCTGAGGCGTGGCGTGACTGCCCTGCACGGCAAGGGCATGTATGCTCAACAAGATCGCGACGTGTTGATGGTCGCAGCGACGGTGACCGAGATGCCGGGGATCAAGGCGACGGTGAAGGCCGAAGACCCGAATGCCTTCGTCATAGTCGCGCCAGCGCAGGAAGTGTTGGGGAGAGGCTTCCAGCCGTTAGAGGGAAGTTGATGTGAACCATTCCGAAGCGCCGACGGCACACGAGCGCGTGGCGCGGGGGTTGATCGGCATCCTGGCGGTGGGCCTGGCGATCGTCGGCCAAATGGCGCTGTACGCCGCGCCCGAAGGCCTGGGGTGCGGGCTGGCCCTCAGCGCGCTGGCGGCCCTGGTCTTCGTGTGGATCAGTGCGCGGCGCAAACCCCCGGCCTGGATCGTCGCGCTCGTCGCCCGGCTATCGCTTTCGTTTTCGACTCTGTGGATCGCTAGCGCGGCGGGCCTGTCGGTCATGGCGGCGGCGCTCAGCGTGGTCTTCGAGCAAACTGACCGTGTGAACTATCTGCCGGTGCTCGTGCTGTGGGCCGCAAGCGGGGGCGCCTATCTGGCGGCTTTCGCCGGGGGCTGGGGCGGAGCGGCGGGTTGGCGCGAATGGTTGAAGGCGCACCGGAGGGAATTGGTCGGGATCGGGCTGGTGGCGTTGGCCGCGGGCTTCGTCCGCTTTTACAGGCTTGGCGCTATCCCGCGTGTGATTAACGGCGACGAAGGCTTGCTCGGCCGGGCCGCTCTGCTGACGGGCGAAAACCCGCTGGCGAATCCGTTCGCCTCGTTCGAGAACTTCGGCGGGCTGTATATGCAGGCGATCGGCCTTGCGCTCCAGGCGTTCGGGCGAACGCCTTTCGGCCTGCGGCTGTTGCCGGCCATCGGAGGAACGCTGGCCGTGTTGACGCTCTATCTCTTGGGGCGGCGGTTGTTCGGAATGCGGGTGGCGTTTTTCGCCGCGATCCTGCTGGCGCTGGCTCACACGCACATCCATTTCAGTCGGACGGTCGCCGTCGGCTACATACAAGGGACATTTAGTATTCCGCTGGAATTGTATTTCTTCATCAGCGGGCTGGAGAACCGAAGCCGGTTGCGGCTGGCCGTGGGCGGGCTGCTCCTCGGCCTGCACTTTGGCGTATACCTGAGCGCGCAGCTCGTGGCGGCCTTTTTGATCGTCTACTGCGTCGTGGCGGCGGTGCTGGATCGGCCATTGATTCAAAGCGCCGCGCGGCCGTTGGCGGCATTTTGGGGGGGAAGCGTCCTGATGGCCTTCCCGTTGATCGTCACGGCCTGGCTCAAGCCGCAGGATGTCTTCGCCCGGCTGAACGCCGATGGCACGTTCCAATCCGGCTGGCTGGCGCGCACGATGGCCGAGACCGGGCAGAGCGCGGCTCGAATTCTCGCCGGGCGCGTGGCTCACGCCTTCCTGTCGCTCAACTATTACCCGGCCCAGGACTTCTATGGGGCGCGTATCCCGATGCTGGATGTTCTCACCGGCGTGCTATTCGTGCTGGGCCTGGGGTACGCGCTGTGGCGGACGCGGGATTACCGGCACTTGCTCCTGAACGGGTACTTCTGGTCGGCGACCGTCGCAATCGGTGTGTTCTCGGTTCCACCCTCGGCGGATTCGTACCGGATGTTGATCGCGCTGCCGGCGGCGATCTTGCTGGCGGCGCTGGGTTGGGAACAAGTGCTGGGCGTGCTGTCGCTGGCCGGGCCGGATCGAGCGGCGGCTCGCGTCGCCTTCTCTGCCTTTGTCATCTCGGCCGTGTTGCTGATCAATGTCCGGGCGTACTTCGTGGATTTTGCGGCTAAGTGCCGCTATGGTGGCGACCTTCAGACGCGCTTCGCTTCCTACCTCGGCAACTATCTGCGCCCTCTCGACTCGGAGACGAAGGTCTTCCTCCTGAGCGACGATGCCCTCCGCTACGGGACACACAGTTCGGTGGACTTCCTCAGCGGCGGACTGCCCGTGACCAACGTGCCCGACCCGGCCACCAGCCTGCAGCCGGGCGCGAACAGCGCGGTGATCGCCGTTCCCAGCCGCGCCGACGAACTAAAGGCGTGGGCCGGCGAACGCCGTGACGGCTACCTTCACCGCGAATACGATTGCGACAGCCTGATGTTGTCGGCGTACCGAATCCCGCCCTATGGCGCGACAAGTTCGAGCGGGCCGTGACCGACTTCCCTGTGACATTGCACGCAGGCGGGGAAGACGATGTTTTCGAGATCGAGGTAGCGGGTGAGTTCCGCTCCATCCGCGTGATTGTGGGCGCGGTGGCAGTCGAGGCAGCGCACCGACGTGTCGTACTGCTTCAGCATGCTGGTATCGGCGTTAGGCAGATCGGGCGGGGCGGCCAGTTTGCCGCCGGCTTTCCACAGGGCGTATGCCTCGGGCAGTTTGTTGTGAAAGTGGTTGGCGAAGCCGACTACGAGCAGGCTCTTGCCGTGGCACTCAACACAGCCCGCCGTCAACAGTTCGGGCACTTCGATTCTTGTCTTCTCGATGGATTGATCCGCGCGGCCGCTGATGAAGATCAGCAGGTCGCGCGCGCCGAGCGCCAGTGTGGTGACGCGGTGCGCCGCGCCCATATTGCCGCGATGGCAGTTGATGCAACGGAAGTTTTCGGCGACGACGTAGTGCGAAGAGGAAAGGTCGAGGACAGGCGCCTGACCGCCAGACGCCATCTGTGCTCTCTGGAAATACGTCACCTCTGGCGCGGTGTGGCAAGAGGCGCAAAACGTGTCCCGCTCCTCGAGTCGCGAGATGACGGGGACGGGAATCAGCGCGAGGAGAACGGCCAGCGGCAGGCCCCAGCGCAACCACGCGAGGCGGCGGGAGTATGTCCTCATTGCGAGAGATGAGCCACCAAGCCACCAAGCCACGAGGGAGACTAACAAAAATCTGGTGGGCTTAGTGTCTTCGTGCCGTCGTGATTGCCTCGTTTCAATGGAGCATCCTCACGCGATCTGGGCGACGATCTTGTGCATCTTGTTCGTGCCGTCTGGATACGCGCTGTCGAAGAGCGACGAGGCCACTTCGGTTTGAGTGTTGCCGTCGGCGTCGGTGGCGCGGACGAGCAGGAAGTGCTTGCCAGGCTCGGCGTTCCAATCGAACGACCACTGCGCCCACACTTTGGCCGACGGGCCGTGCATCAGTTCGGCGGCCTGCCACTCGCCGTCGTCGATCTTCACTTCGATTTTGGTAATCTCGCGCGTCCCGGCGTACGCCACGCCAAAAAGAGGCACGCGGCCCGCCTCGAGTTTGGCCAGGTTTTTGGGTTGGTTGAATTTGGAGTTCGTCTTGACCGCGGCCACGTCGGACCAGCCCTGACTCTCCCAGTAGCCGGTGAACACCTCGTCAATGAATTCGATGCGTTGGATCCACTTCGGCTGTTTCTGGCCGTACAGCCCAGGCATCCGAATGCGAAGCGGAAAGCCGTGCGCGACGGGGAGCGGCTCGCCGTTGATCTCGTAAGCCATCAGCACGCAGGGCTGAGTGATCCACTTGAGTTCGACGCTGGTTTGATACCCGTCGGCGGCGGTGAACTTGGCGCGGATCGCTTCGGGTTTGATCTTCACTGCTTTGAGCAATTCTTCGAGATAAAAGCCCTTCCATACGACGTTGCCGATGAGGGGGCCGCCCACAGGGTTGCCGATGCATTCTAAAGTCAGCATCTCCTCGGCAGTGGGCAGAGCCTTGATCTGATCCAACGTCAGCGACTTCGGATTCTCGACGAGGCCGTCGATCGTGAGATTGTACGTCGCGGCATCCACCGACGGGAATGCGTCGTAGGATTGGACGTAAAGATTCTTGGTCGGCGTAACGACGATTTCAGTCGGCGCAGAGTTCGGGTTGTGGCGCAGTGGATCAGTCGTCGCGGGCTTAGGCGTCGGGCCGCTGCCCGAGCGCGCGGGCGCAGTGGCCGATGGCGCGGCTTGGGCGCCCTGGCAAGCGGCGGCCAGCGCCGCCGTCGAAGTCGCGGCAATTTGCAGAAAGGCGCGACGGGATAGACGAACCATCGTGGTTTCCTCCTTGGCTGGACGATCCGGATTATAGCACCGCCATGACCGTTAACGCGTGTAAGGAAAGTTACCTATGCCCGAACAAAAAATCGCTTATCTATCGTCGATGGACCTCGGCCTGCCGGAGGATGTCTTGCTCGAAATGGAGCGGACGGCGACGATGAGCACGTGCGAAGCCGGACGGGTTTGCTACGACCCAGACGTGACGGGCGAGAAATTGTTCCTGCTCAAGCAGGGGCGCGTGCAACTATACCAACTCTCGCCCGAGGGGAAGAAGATCGTCAAGAAGACGCTTGAGCCGAGCGCGATCTTCGGCGAGATGCCGCTCCTCGGTCAGGGAATGTACGGCGCCTTCGCGGAGGCCGTCGAGGAGTGCGTGCTGTGCGCGATGAGCCGGGCCGACGTGGAGCGCCTGATCTTGAACCGGCCTCAGGTCGCGCTTGGATTCGTCGAGGCGATGGGCCGGCGCTTGAGCGAATTGGAAACCCAACTGGAAGACGTGGCCTTCAAGAGCGTCCCGGCACGGCTGGCGGCTCTCCTGCTGAGTCTTGCGCGCGGGCCGGACCGCTCCGTCGTCGCGGGCTACACTCACCAGAATCTGGCGGAGAGGCTCGGCACGCACCGCGAGACGACGACACAGACGCTCAACGAGTTCAAGCGGCAGGGGTTGGTCGATCTCGGTCGGCAGAGGATTGTGATTCTAGATCGCGATGGGTTGAAATCGGTGGCGGCTGAAGGCTGAAGAAGAGCCTTAAGGATTTTCGGGAACGCCGTTGATTGTTTCGGTCAGTTTGGTCAACAAGGAACGCTCCCCGGCTTCGTCCGCGATTTGGCCGTCGAGCCAGGCATCGCGCAGAACGCGCAGGATGCGCTTGAAGTCCGGGCCGGGCTTGAGGCCCATCGCCTTCAACGTGTTGCCGTCCACCGTCGGGGCGACGGAGCGCCAGCGAGTCAGGTAATTCGCAATTGCATCACGCGCCCCCGGATCGTCGGCTGCCAGCCAAACGGCGGCGAGGGCGCGCGGCGCGAAGTCTTCCAACAGCGCGACGATCTGGCTGGGCCGGAGGCCGGAGGCCAGCCGGGGCAGCAGGTCGCGCACGGCGACCACCTGACCGAGATCGTCGCTGCGATCGCGTGGGAATTTCAACCGGGCGAGGACGGCCTCGAGTTGCGCCGCGCCCAGCCGGAATATCAGCATCGCGTAATAGAGAAATACGGGTGAGGGCGTAGTCAGGTCCTGCCACGTTTCACTCGAGCCTTGCCCCTTGCCCCTTGCTTCCCCGAATTTCCTCTCCACCCACTCATCCCACACCAGCGCCGGATGGATGTGCGGCAGAACGTCCAACTCGGCCAAGCGCCTCAGCATCTTCTCGGGTTCGGCCTCCGCCAGAATGAATTCGAGTTCGTGCCGCACGCGGTCGCCGGAGACCTTATCGAGCAGCGGCAGCGCGTGGCCGATGAGTTCCTGCGTTCGCGCTTCGATGCGGAAGCCCAACCGCTGTTCGAGGCGCACGGCGCGCAGGATGCGCGTGGGATCGTCCACAAAAGAGATCGAATGCAACACGCGCACCAGCCGGTCGCGCAGGTCGCGCTCGCCGCCCCAGAAGTCGAGCAATTCGCCGAAGTGATCTGCGTCGAGGCGCACGGCCAGCGTGTTGATCGTGAAGTCGCGCCGGTGCAGATCGAGTTTGATGCTCCCGCGTTCCACTTGAGGCAGGGCGGTGGGGTGAGAGTAGAATTCGGTGCGAGCGGAGACGAAATCAATTGCAGATTGCAGATTGCTGATTGCGGATTGTGGAGGGGAGATTGGGCTTTGGGTTTTGGATTTTGGGATTTGGGATTTGCGTTCCGCCATCAGCCATTTGGCTGTTCCAAATCGTGAATGACTCCGCACCCGTCCGCCGTGTTTGCGCGCCAGCGCGCGGGCGAGGGCAATCGCGTCGCCTTCGACGACTAGATCGAAATCTTGCGAGGGCGTGCCAAGCAATAGATCGCGCGCGAAGCCGCCGACGATGAAGAGCGAGCAGCGCATCTCTCTCGCGGTTTCGCCAATCAGGCGGAGCAAGGCCAGTCGCGCGGGGGTCAGGGCGCTTTCGAGCAGGTCGGCCACGTTGCGCCGGACGTGCTCGCGGGCGGCGGGAAGAAGTTTGATGAGATCGGTGCGCGTGACGATGCCGATCACTTCGCCCTTCTCTGCGTCCACGACCGGCACCTGTCCCCAGCCGTGCGTCGTCATCACGCGTTGAAGATGCTCGACCGAGTCGTCGGGCCGCACCCACACCGCGCCGGCCTCCATGATTTTGCCGATGGGCGTTTGGCCCATGCGGTGCGACATGGCGCGATCCACCGCGCGGCGAGTCAATAGACCGATCACCTGCCGCTGCTCGCCGTTGACCACGGGATAGCCCTCGTAGCCGTAGCGCCGGATGATCTCGGCGGCTTGCGCGACGGCGACGTCGGGCGTGAGGGTGTGCGCGCCCTGCGACATGATCTGCGCGACGGTAGCGCGGGGGCGCAATCGTTCCGGCAGGAGGCGCAGAAGTTTGGCGCGCGCTTCGGCCAGCGGGCGGTCGCGAATCGTCGCAGCGGCGGCGCGGTTGTGTCCGCCGCCGCCGAAGGCCGCCGCAATGTCGGCCACGTCGATCGCGTCCGAGGTCGAGCGCGCCACGAGTTGCACGTGCGATTCGAGTTGCACGAGGATGAACAGCGCATCCGGCTCGAACAGGTCGCGCAGTTTGTGGGCCAGCGTCGAGATCTCCTCGATCATCCCTTTG
Organism: Chloroflexota bacterium; assembly: GCA_016200785.1. GTDB lineage: Bacteria > Chloroflexota > Anaerolineae > Anaerolineales > JACQED01 > JACQED01. The sequence goes on along the minus strand of JACQED010000594.1, from coordinate 3,677 downwards.
GCTTCGGCGCAGGCGACGACGACCGTCTGGCCGTCGAGCAGGTGCGTCTCGGCGGAGGCCAGCAGGCGTTCGTACAGGCCGCGCTGATCGGGTGTGAGCGGATGATGCAGGAAGTCGTTGGCGATGGCGAGGCTCGCGCCCTGTTCCAACAGCCACGCGGCGGCCAGTACGTCGCGCGGCGTCGTGTCCAAATACGAAAGCCCGCCGGTGTCTTCGTAGATGCCGAGGAGCATCAACGTCGCTTCGGCCTCCGAAAGTTCGGCGTCGCGCTCGCGGAGTTCTTCGATCAAGAGCGTCGTCGTCGCGCCGGTTTCGGCGATGCTCGCCGTCCAGCCCTCGGGCAAGTCGCGGTTGAGCGGATGATGGTCAACGACGTGGACTTGCGCCGACGGCGGATTGCCCATGCCTCTGAGCGTGATGAGGCTCTGCGTGTCCACCAACGTCACTCTGTCGATCTTCTCTTTCGGCAGATCATCCGGCTCGACGAAGGGTAGTTCGTCGCCGTAGAGCGTGAGGTAGGCGCGGACGTTCCGATTGGCGCGGCGCGGCAAAACGGGCGTCGCCGTCGGGTTCAACTCGTGCGCCGCCGCCTGCGCTGCCACCGCGTCGAAGTCGGCCTGCTCGTGGGTGAGGATGAGTTCCATAGCCTAGTCTGGCGCGATCTGCGCCGTTCTCCACATCCAAAGTTTTTTACCTTGCGGGAAGATTATACGCCAATGCGCGTCTCTGCAAAAACGAGTATACTTGCCGCGTGGAAATCGTCCACTACCACGCCGCCGGCGGCATCGTCTTCGACGGCGATCGCGTCTTGCTTCTGCGCAAACCGGCGCTCGGCGAAATCGTGTTGCCCAAAGGCCACATCGAAGACGGCGAGACGCCGGAGCGGGCGGCATTGCGCGAGACAATGGAAGAGACCGGTTATCGCAATTTGCGAGTCGTGGCCGATCTGGGGACACAGCAGGCGCAGTACGTGCGGGACGGGAAGCAGTACGTTCGGGACGAGACGTATTTTCTGATGGCGTTGGCCGATCATCAGCGATCGGAGTCCGGGGATCATGATGACGCCGAGCACGATCGCGCGACGTTCAAGCGGCTGTGGATTCCGGTGGACGAAGCGGCGGCGATGATGACCTTTGAGCCGGCGCGGAGTTTTGTGAAAAGAGCAGTGGAGATTTACCACGAGGACACGAAGGCACGCAGATCATGATGGGACTTTGTCGGGACGTAATCTCGCGGACGGGAGTGACATTTCTGATCTTGCTTGCAGCGGCCTGCGCGCCGGAGACGCCCGGGCCGCCGGGTTACACGGTGGGCACCGTGCCGCTGCCGACCGCGACCTCACAAGCCAGCGTGACACTTCCCACTGAAACGCCCATCGTCAAACTGCCGCTCACCGTCAGCACGCTCGTGAAAGTGCGCGCCGGGCCGGGCACGTCGTTCAACACGCTCGGCCTGCTGGAACCGGGGGATCGAGCTGTCGCGATCGGGCGGACGGCGGCGAACGACTGGCTGATGATCGAATTCCGGCTCGTGCCGCAGGGCAGAGGCTGGATCTTCCGCGAACTGGCGACGGTCGAGGGCGACTTCAAAACCTTGCCGGTGGGCGAGCAAGTCGCCGTCGCGCCCGTGCCGGGCCAGGCGTCGCCGCTGCCAGCGCCGCCGCCACTCCCCCCGCCAGTTACCCCCACGCCTTTGCCGCCGGGCGCGCCCACCCCCATCCCGACTTCGCTCTTCGATATTACGCCCATCCCGATCGAGTTGGCCTTCTATGCCGACACCACCAGCGTTGACTACAAACAACCTTGCACCTACCTCCGCTGGATAGCTGATCCGGTGCAAGCCGTGTATCTCGACGGCCGGAGCATGCTTGGGCGCGAGAATTGGCTCGTATGCCCGGCCATCCCTTCGCAGACTTACACGCTGGAGGTAGTGACGTACGAAGGCAAGCGCCTCTCCCTGTCGGTGACGATCGACAACAGCGGCCTCCCGTCTGCTCCGTGATCGGGGCCGCGAATCAGTGAGGCCGTGGACTTCAGCGCCCTCAGGAGTCAACTGCTATGCGATCGAAAAGACATTTCCGCGTCTTGCTAACCGCGACCATTCTGATGTTCGCGATGATCGCCGCCGACTGTCAGAGCACGCCGCTGCCGGCGGGGCAAAGTATCGCGACGTTCACCCGCACCGCCGTCGCCACGATCACTGTCGGGCCGACCCATACCCCGCCCGGCCCACCGACCGAGACGCCGATCCCCTCGGCCACACCTTACTCCGGGCCGTATATCGTCGCCAACCTCGGCGTGCAGGTGCGGGCCGGGCCGACGACGGGCTATCCGGTGGTCGGCCTGCTTAAGCAGGGCGATCAAGCGCCGCTCATCGGCCGCGCCGCCGGCGGACTGTGGCTGGCGATCGAGTATCCCGCCGCGCCGAACAGCGTGGGCTACATTCTCGAAACGCTGGTGTCGGTCTACGGAGACAGGAATGCGGTGCCGCTATTCAACCAGTTTGCCACACTGCCGACCAAGCCGCCGACTGCGACCGTTCCGGCATCGTTGACTCCCATGCCGACCATCCCGGTCACGCCGAGCCTGACGCCCGTGCCGGCGACGGCGACGAACTATCCGGTGACGTTCACTGCCGATGCCTCAAATGTAGTTTGGGACAAGCCGTGTACCTGGGTCAGGTGGGACGTGACGGGCGTTCAGGGAGTCTTCCTCGACGGGGAGGGGCTGGTGGCGGGACAGACTTCCCACTGGGTCTGCCCGGAGTTTCCGCAGCAGACCTACACGTTGTCGGTTGTCCGATTGAACGACTCGATTGAGACGTATACGGTGACGATCACCAATGCAGGTGTGCCCGGAGGCAAGGAGAAAAAGGCGAGGGAATGTCTGGAGAACTCAAGAAACAATCCTTCCTACAAGTGCAAGTGAGCCGCTGTCAGGGAATCTGAAACCGCCTCAACCCCATCAGCCGTGTCAACTTGCCCGGTGTGAGAAGCACAGCGCCGCCAGTCGCCGTTGAGATGCGATAAATCCCCGGCGCGAAATTGGGTTCGTCACGGACGGCGGCCAGCAGGTCGCCGTCCGGCGTCCACACCAGCCTCCCGGTGCCGATGATCGTCGTGCCCACCTCCACGCGATCCGCGCCGTTGTTCGCGTCCATGATCCAGATTGTGCAAGTCTCGATACAGCTGCGGAAGGCGATCTTGTTTCCGTCCGGCGACCACGACGGGCTGAAGTCGCTCCAGCGCCCGGGCGTGAGTTGCGCCGTCGTGAGCGACAGCGGATCGACGCTGAAGATCTTCGATCCGATCCCGATGTCGGGACTGCACGCGACGGCGAGGCGTTCGCCTCGCGGCGACCAGACCAGATTCACCGGGTCACATTCTTTGGGAATGGGCACCGGGCGCGCGAGGCGCAGTCCGATGTCGAGCACGTAGAGTTTGCCGCAGGTGTAGCCGGGGCCTTCGGGTTTCGTGCAGAAGGCCGCGAGGTGGCCGTCGGGCGAAAACTGGAAGATGGCCCAGTCGCCCATCGCCTCGGTCGCATTGACGTGATTCAGCGGGTCAATGTCGGTGAACGAATAACTCCACACGCCGCCGCCCATTTCCTTTCCCCCGCGCGGAAAGATTGCAAAGTAAAGCGTAAGGCTGTCCGGCTTCCAGCGCAGGGCCTTGACGT
>JACQED010000615.1 GCA_016200785.1 Chloroflexota bacterium | reverse complement strand
CTCACATTCAATAGCGCCCCGCCCTGCAAGTGCGCGGCGCTTTCGGCGATGATGAGAAAGTCCGTGTACGAAGTCGCGCCGAGCGCTGCCCCGTCGCAGTTGGGGTGCTCGTGGATGATGTCGTAGCCGATACCCACGTGCACCGTCACCGGCACGCGGAGACGATAACCGGCCGCCAGGATGCTCAGCCGGCGATGCGGCAGTTTTTCTTCCTCGACGAAGCGGCCCACCGCCTCGCCCAGGCCCAGGCCGTCACGCGCGCCGGCCGCAATCGCGTCGTTCAGCCGGCCGGTCTCCTGCCACAGCCCGAACTCCCCTTCCTGGATATAGCGCGCCACGCTCTCGGTCGTTGCGCCGATGAGTGACAGTTCGTAGTCGTGGATCGGGCCAGAGCCGTTCATTGCCACGTGGCTGATCACGCCGCGCTCCATCAAGTCAATCACCAACCGCGACAGGCCCATCTTGACGACGTGCCCACCCATCATCAAGATCGTCGGCGCGCCCCGGCGATGGGCGGCGGCCACGCGGTCGGCGACGATCGGCAGGGCCGGGTCATCGCACGCCGGTGGCAGATCGGCCGGATCGATCACCTCAGCCAGCGTCATATCGTGGACGCGCTCGGCCAGCGGCTTCAGGCGCAAGCGAGAGCGGTCAAACATCGGATAAGGCACCGCTAATTCTCCGCCCCCTAAAGGGGATCTTCGACAAACAGATACGCGGTCAACTCTTGGTGTTGTCGAAAATCCGGCACGATCACGTCGGCCCCGGCGCGGATCAGCCGCTCGCGCTTCCAGCCGTTGACCCCGCGCCGCTCGGCCTCGTTCGAGGCCACCCCCACCGCGAGACCGCCGGCGCTCTTGGCGTTTTCGATTTCGACGTAGCCATCGCCAAACACGACAAACTCCGGGCCGCTCAAGCCGCGATCGCGCATGATCTGCTCGATCACGATTTTCTTTGTTGCGCGCCGGTAGTCGTCGCGCGCGCCGTAAATTCCGGCGAAGTAGTCGGCGATGCCCAGCGCCGCCGCTTCGTCACGCACGTACGGCTCGTCGGTGCCGGAGGCCAGGGCGCACGTCACGCCCCGCGCCCGGAGCGCTTCTAAAAACTCCCGCGAGCCGGGGACGAGCATCTCAGCCGGAGAGATTTGCCCGGACTTGAGCGCGGTCACCCGGCCTTCGATCCGCGCCCACAGACGATCGTGGTACTGGCGCTTGTACTCCAGCGGGTCGGCCGGCTGCCCGCCGCGCCGCGCAACTTCTTCCGCGAGTTGAATCATCTGGTAAATCGTCTGCTCGCCGGTCAGCCGTTCGACGAACTCCATGACGAGGCAGCGCAGTTCACTCGCGCTCTCGTGCCGGGGCGTTTGCAGGAGGATCTCGATCATCATGGGGATCATCACGCCCTGCCAGCCCTCACGGATGAGCGACAGGGTGCCGTCGAAGTCGAACAGAGCCTGGCGGATGTGGCCGCGCGCGCGCAGCGTGCCGGGGTGGATGAGTTCGATGTCGGTGTGGTCGAGAAAGGGCATGGGATTCAAGGTTCGATTTCCGAGTAGCAGGGGCGTCTCGCCCGATTATCAATCATCCGAGTAGCAGGGGCGTCTCGCCCCATTTATCAATCATCCGAGTAGGAGGGGCGTCTCGCCCCATTTAGCAATCATCCGAGTAGCAGGGGCGTCTCGCCCCAATGTTCACAGATACAATCCCAAATCCGTCTCGAACTTTGGGTTAGCCGATGAAAATGGATAATCTTCTGGCCTCTCCAGCACCCCGCGCCTTACCGGATTGTTGTGGATGTAAGCCACCTTTTGCAGCAAGACTTCTCGCGAGCCAATGGTGAACTCCCATTTGCCCGCTTGCCAGTTTCCGCCCTCTTTCCTCAGTCGTTCGTTGATTTGCTTGCTGGAGTACGACTTAATACTGTGGAGCAATTGCGAGAGAGTCTTCTCGCCAAGCAGGACGGCAATGAAGTGTAGATGATCGGACATGACGACAAACGCGAGCAAATGAATCCATCCTGCTTTCCGGCAATAATACAGCGCGCGGATCACAACATCGGCGTTGCCTGAATCTGCAAAGAGAGGCACGCGATTGAGGGTGTTGGTTGTGATATATACCGGATAGCCGGCGAGGTCGAGCGATTTCGGCATAGCGGCGGGGCAGGATGCCCCTGCTACTCGATTATCAATCCGCCCGATTATCAATCAGCCGAGTAGCAGGGGCGTCTCGCCCGATTATCAATCAGCCGAGTAGCGGGGGCGTCTCGCCCCGTTGTTGAGGCGGGGCAAGATGCCCCTGCTACTCGATTGTCAGGCGCCGGGGCAGGACGCCCCGCCTACTCGATTGTCAGCGCCCGGCAAATCGCGTGCTGCAATACGTGATGGGCGTCTTCGATCTGCCCCACGTGCCGCGCCGGAACGATCACGCAGACTTCCACTTTGTCTTTGAGCGCGCCGCCGTCATAGCCGGTGAAGCCGATGGTCGTCAGGCCCAGGGCTCGGGCCGCCTCCAGCGCGCGCAGGACGTTGGCCGACTGGCCGCTCGTGCTCAGGCCGATGGCGACGTCGCCCGGCTCGGCCAGCGACTTGAGCGGCTCGGCAAAGACCGTTTCGTAGCCGTTGTCGTTGGCGTAGGCGGAGAAGATGGGCAGGTTGTCCGTGAGCGCAATCACTTTGAAATCCGGTTGCCCCTCCCGCCGGGTAAGTTTGGCCAGGTCGCAGGCGAAGTGTGAGGCCGTGGCCGCGCTGCCGCCGTTGCCAAAGAGAAAAATCCTGCGGCCGGCGGCCCGCGCCCGCCGCAGGATGGCGACGACCTGCGCGATGCGATCGCCGGGCATAGTCCGCAGCATCACAGAAACTTCCCCGAAGTAGTCTTCTCCTGTGTCCATAGCATTCTACCCTTTCAACGCGCCGTCCCGGTCAATGCGCGGAACAAAAAAGGCGGACTCAGGTCCGCCACAGATCGGGCGTTCCATCCAGGCGGCGGCAACCTAGCCCTTCAACGACCCGGCCAGCAGACCGCGCATGAAGAAACGCCCAAGGACGATGTAAATCAGCAGGGTGGGCAGGGCCGCCAGCAGCGCCCCGGCCATCTGCACGTTCCACTGAACGATGTAACTGCCGGCCAGGTTGTTGAGGGCCACCGTGATCGGCTGGACGGCGGGCCGGCTGGTGACAATCAGGCCGAACAGAAAGTCGTTCCAGATGGAGGTGAATTGCCAGATGATCACCACGACGAAGCCCGGCATGGAGAGCGGGAAGAGCACCCAGCGGTAGATACCCAGCAACCCGGCTCCATCAATCTTGGCCGCCTCGATTAGTTCGGTGGGGATGGCGGCATAGTAGTTGCGGAAGATCAGGGTCGTGATCGGAATGCCGTAAACGACATGCACCAGGATCAACCCGCCGATGGTGCCGTAGGCCGGCACGAAGTTGGCCAGCCAGGGCGGGAACCAGGCGAGCGCGGGAGGCACGGACAGCGCCAAGAGTGCAACCGAAAGTGGCTTGGTAATCTGGCCGACGCGCTGAAGCATCTGCACGAGCGGAATCAGGATGCTCTGGTAGGGGATGAACATGCCAAACAGCATGGCCGGAAAAAGCACGTCGGCTCCGCGGAATCTCCATTTGGCGAGCACGTAGCCGTTGATCGAGCCGAGCATGGCCGAGATCACAGTGGCGGGCACCGTGAGATAGACGCTATTCAGGAAACTGCCCGACAGCCCCCGGAAGCCTTCGGCCTGGCTGCCGTTCCAGGCTTTGGCGAAGCTGGCCAGACTCAGGTTCCGCGGCCAGGCCCACATGGTGGCCAGGTTGATTTCCTGAAAAGATTTTAGCCCGGTGATGAGCAGCACGTACACCGGCAGGAGAAAGAAGGCGGCGGTTAAGATCAGGATGAGGTAGATCAGCAGGCGTTGCGGGCGAAATAGACGCGACGGGCGGGGCAGACGCGAAGCGGTCATTGCTGCACCTCCGTGCGGGCGCTGTATATCAAGTAAGGAATGATCAGCACCGCCACCACCAGCAGGATGATTATGGCGATGCCTGCTCCCTCGGCAAAGTGGTTGCCGCGGAAGGTGGTATCGAACATATAAAAGGCCGGCACGTCGGTCGAGAAGCCGGGGCCAGAGCCGGTCATCGCCACCACGAGATCGAAAATCTTAAGTGAGATGTGGCCGAGGATGATCACGGCGCTGAGCGTGATCGGAGTCAGCAGGGGCACGATGATGTAACGGTAGATCTGGAACTCGGTCGCGCCATCCACCCGCGCGGCCTCGCGCAATTCGTCAGGAATGCCGCGCAGGCCGGCCAAGTACATCGCCATCGTGTACCCGGACATTTGCCAGGTGGCGGCAATGACTACTGAGACCATCGGCCAGGATATGCCGAACTTTGGGCTAGCCAGGAAGCCAAGCCCGATGGACTGCAACAATATACCCAGTGTGGACTCAGACGAGATGTGCCAGATGATCGGGGCGGTGTACCAGCCGTTTCGCAGAAAGCCCAGGCCGGCCTGCTCGAATAGCAAGTTGACTCCGTAACTCCCGGTCTGCTCGGTGCCGGGCGCCAGCAGCCAGCGCCAGACCACGCCGGTGACCACGAACGAGATGGCCATCGGAAACAGAAAGATGCTGCGGAACAGTCCCTCACCTTTGATCCGCTGGTCAATCAGCACGGCCAGTCCAAAGCCAACACTCAGACACGCCAGCAGGAAAAAAACCGTGAAAGTAACCGTATTGCGGAGGTCCAACTGGAAGCGCTCGATGGTGAAGAGCTTGGCGTAGTTGCGGAGACCTACGAAAGTGTAGTCGGGGAAGAGGGTGTCCCAGTGGGTCAGTGAGGCGAAGCCGGTGAAGCCGATAAAACCGTAAACGAAGACGAGAATGGCGACCGCCGAGGGGGTAATGAGCGCAATGGAGAGTATTCGATCTCGTGTCAACCTCCGCATAGGTTCCTCACAGAAAAGAGGGGCGAGGCAGCCCGACCATGGGCTGCCTCGCAGGGTGAGCGTGAAGCGATTACTTGCAGGTCTTGGCATCCACGCAGGCTTGCTGCAAAGCGGCCTGAGTGGCAGCCACATCGCCGGAGGTGGCGAACAGGGCCATAGCGTCTTTGTAGGCAGTCGCCCAACTCTCGATGGCGGCTGCGCCGTGGGTCACGCTCGGCACGATGGCGTCCTTCTGCCAGTCGCCGGCTGCCGACTTGAGATAGTCATTGAACAGACTCAGGTCGCAGTCGGTGCGCGCACAGATCGAACCCTTCTTCGGGTTGAAAGCTTCCTGCCCGGCCTTCGAGCCGGCCACCTTCAACCAGGCCGTCGCCTCATCGGCGTGTGGCGGGTTCTTGGCCAGCGCGAAGGAGTCAGACAGCGCGTCGAAGATGCCGGCGTTGCCGGGCACCGGCGCCCAGCCGTAGCCCTTGTAACTCTTGGACGTGAACCAGCCGTCGGTCCAGTCGCCCATGATGTGCATGGCACCCTTGCCGTCCACCAGGTACTGCGCGCCCTCGCTCCAGGTGAGCGCAGAGTGGTCGGTGTTGGCGTAGGTCAGCATCTTCTTGTAGGTCTCCAGGGCCTGGGTCACGCCCGGATCGGTCCACTGCGTCTTGCCGGTCCACAGACCCTTGTAGGCTTCAGCACCCAGCGTGCCGATCAAGATCGTCTCAAAGGTATGGCCGGATTCCCAGCCTTCCTTGGTGCCGAGCACCAGTGGCACGATCCCCTTGGCCTTGAGCGCTTCCGCCACCGTGAAGAACTCGTCAAAGGTTGTCGGCGGCTTGAGGTTGTTGTCGGCGAAGATCTGTTTGTTGTACCACAGGACATTGGCGCGGTGGATGTTCACCGGCACGCCCCAGTAATGGCCCTGGTACTTGAGCAGCGAGAGCAGGTCCTTGGGGAAGACCTTCTCCAGCCCTTCGGAGGCGTACAGATCGTCAAGCGGCTGCAGATACTGATCGGGCGAGTATTTCTCCACTTCCAGGCCCGCGTGCAATTGGAACGAGTCGGGCGGATCGCCGCCGGTCAGGCGCGTGGCGAGCACGGCCTTGGCGTTGGTGCCAGCGCCGCCAGCCACCGTGGCGTTGATGATCTCCACACCGGGGTTCGCGGCCTTGTAGATGTCGAACATGGCGTTCAACCCGTCGGCTTCGCCGCCGGCCGTCCACCACGAGAAGATTTCCAGTTTTTTCGCAGCGGCGGGGGCTTGAGTGGCGGCCGGGGCCTGGGTGGCCGCCGGGGCCGCGGTCGTGGCTGCGCCGCCGCAGGCGGTCAGCACGATCGCGCCGATGGTAAAGACGCTGAACAGCAGGAAAAGCAAGCGTTTCGAGTGAGACATTTTTTCTCTCCTCCATGTAAGAGAAATGGGTCAAACTATGTGCCAGAAAGGGGTTACTGAATCGATGGGTGTGTCGGCGTTAGTCATCACCACCTTTCGAGGCCGCCGCGGCCCTGCTGGCGGCCGCGCGTCGCGTCGAGGTGACAGAGGCAGTCGTTCGGGACGGCAGAACCTGAGTATACCACATTGGGCGCAACCTCAGATCGGATTTGTCAGACTTTCATCAAGGCCCAACTGACGACAATGCCGAATATCGCGCCGCCGAGGACTTCGACCGGCGAATGACCGAGGATTTCTTTCAGTTCTTCGTCGCGCAGAGGATGGCCGCTCGCCAATTCGTCGATCAGTTGATTCAGGACGTTCGCCTGCTTGCCGGCGGCGCGGCGAATGCCGGCGGCGTCGTAACTGACGATGGTCGCGAGAATAAGCGCCACGGCGAACGGGGCTGAGGTGAACCCCTCTTTGATGCCCGTCGCGGTGGCCAAGCCGCACACCAGCGCCGAGTGCGAACTGGGCATTCCGCCCGTTCCGACGAGCAGTGACCAATTGGCCTGACCGGTGCGGGCCAATTCGATGGGCACTTTGAGCACCTGTGCCAGAAACCACGCGCCGACGGCCGCGAGCAGAATCTGGTTGTGCAGGATGCCCCGGATGGCCTCAGTGATAAACATGTCTTTTCCTCAAGTAGAGACGTTCCGGCGGAACGTCTCTTCCAACCGGACGTTCCGGCGGTACGTCTCTTCCAACCGGACGTTGCGGCGGAACGTCTCTACAAATCACGCCTCTTCCTCGAAATCAGTGAGTTCACCCGCCGAACCCAACTGCTTCACCTTCAGGTCGGCTGAGTCCAGGAGCGCGCCGCAGCGCACGGCGAGGGCTTGCCCGCGTTCGAAGATCGCCAGCGACTCGTCGAGCGACAGGTCAGAGCCTTCCAGCTTGCGGACGATCTTCTCCAGTTCTTGAAAGGCTTCTTCAAAGGACAGCGCGCCGACGTCGGCAGGCGGATTTTTTTTCGCCACGGTGGTTATCTCCTCGAAACAGTTGCGCCGAACTCGCCTGCGCGCACCCGCAGGTCAAGTTCGTCGCCGACGGCGACCTCGTCCGCCGCCCGAATGACTTGCGATGTTCCGGCGCGAGTGACGACGGCGTAGCCACGCGCCAGCGTCGCCAGCGGGCTGACCGCCGCCAGCGATCCACTCAATCCCGCGAGCCGTTCGCGGCGCAGCGCGAGGGAATGCGCCGCCGCGGCCGCGGCGCGATTGACGACTTCGTCGAGGCGCTGGCGCGAATTGGCGAGCCGCGCGCGCGGAGAAAGCCCGCGCAATCCGGCGACTTGCTCGGCCAGCGCCCAACGCGCGGATTGAATTTTGGACGCGAGGTTTTGCGCGAGGCGATTGACGAGGCCGGACAGCGAGGCGCGCACTTCGCTCAGATCGGGCGTGACGAGTTCGGCGGCGGCGGAGGGAGTGGGCGCGCGCCGGTCGGCGGCGAAGTCGGCGAGGGTGAAATCGGTCTCGTGCCCCACACCGCAGACTACGGGGGCGCGCGTCGCCCGAATCGCCCGGGCTACGCGCTCGTCGTTAAAGGCCCACAGGTCTTCCAGCGATCCGCCGCCGCGCGCGACGATGATCACGTCCGGCCCAAGCGCGTCCACCGCCTCGAGCGCGGCGACGATCTGCGGCGGCGCGCCATCACCCTGCACCGCCGTCGGAGAGAGGCTGACTTCGGCCAGCGGGAAGCGGCGGCGAATGACGTTGAGCATGTCGCGCAGTGCCGCCGCCGTCGGCGAGGTCACGAGTCCGATGCGGCGCGGCCAGACCGGGAGCGGGCGTTTGCTCTCTTCGGCGAAGAGGCCTTCGGCTTCGAGTTTGGCTTTGAGTTGCAGAAAATCGCGGAAGAGCAGCCCTTCGCCGGCGGGGCGCAATGTGTCAACGTAGAGTTGATACTGCCCGCGCGACTCATAGACGCCGACGCTGCCGTGCGCTTCCACGGCGTCGCCGTCGCGCGGCGAAAAGACCAACTGGGCGGCCTGCCCGCGCCACATCACACAGCGCAGCTCGGCGCCGGAGTCTTTGAGCGTGAAGTACAGGTGGCCCGACGAGGGACGCGAAATGTTCGACACTTCGCCCTCGACCCACAGGTCCTTCAGGCGATAGTCCGTCTCGAACAATCCGCGAATGTAGCGGGTCAGGGTCGTGACCGACCAGATTTCGTCCATCGGGTGATGAGTTGATCGTAACTGAGGCGCGGAAATAACGCAAGGGAGTGCGTTGCGAGAAGGGGCGGGGCGGGTGTATAGTTGTAGGCGGAGTTCACCAATGGGTGACGGCGCACGCCTCGCTGAGGGAATATGTGGAACGCTCCGTCAGGCTGGCTCGGTTAGTGACGCAGGAACAATTCCGGCAATTGGTCGCTCACTGCGGCACGGAGATTGACAAGGCGGTACATGAGACGGTGAAAAGGTACTTATGCGGATTGGGTACACTTAATCCGCTGATGCAGTAGTTAGGGCGCTCACCTCTATCTTACGCTGCCAACGAGGCATGCTTGTGTTGGAGAGTAGACCAAAATGGCGAGAAGTCGAGAAGCAAAGGGTCCCCAGTTCGTAAAATACTTTGGGCAAGTCATTGACGCTCTGAAAGAATTGGGTGGCTCTGGCCGCCCGTCGGAAGTCAAAGACCTGATTGCAGGAAAATTGGACATCTCCGAGGATGAGCTTGACGAAACCATTGAGAGCGGAGCATCACGCTTTGGTAAACAGGTGGATTGGGCTAGATTCTACCTGTCCGCCGCAGGCTATATTGACTCCTCCACGCGCGGTGTCTGGAGCCTGACAGACAAAGGCCGCTCGTACTCACTCAATCAGTCAGAAGCGGTTGAATTGTTCAAGCGTATTCACAAGCAATTTGTCGCCGAGCGAGAGTCCCGAAAAGCCACCTCAACTCCAAAGCAAGATGAAGAGTCGGGCGCCAAAGAAGACATAGCCGTAGTCGAGGCAAACCATCGCACCGAACTCATGAAAATTCTCAGGGGTCTACCACCGGGCGGCTTTGAAAGCCTCTGCCAAGAACTACTCCGTGAAGGTGGTTTTGAAAGTGTCACGGTCACAGGACGCAGCGGTGATGGAGGTATTGACGGCATGGGCATACTCCAGATG
>JACQED010000614.1 GCA_016200785.1 Chloroflexota bacterium | reverse complement strand
GCTCATCCTCCAACGCCTTGCCGATCAGCGCGTTCCTGTCGTCACTCTGGCCGAAGTTCCGCGAAGTCTGGAGGACGTATACTTGCAGGTGGTCTCTACATGATGCAGGATACAGGATGCATAGCCTGCATCTTGCATCCTGCATCCTTTGTGTCCTGATCCCTATGTCCTCCCTCAGCCTCTCCGCTCCCCGCTTCACGTTGTCGCGCGCGCTGATCGTCACGCGGCGAGAGGTGCGCGATCAAATCCGCGACTGGCGCATCATCGTTCCGGTCGTAACACTCACGCTGTTTTTTCCTCTGTTGATGGACTTCACCGCGAAGCAGGCGGTAGGTTTCGTCGAGCGTTACGGCGCGCCTATTATTAGCGAACGCCTGATCCCGTTTCTGTTGATGGTCGTCGGCTTCTTCCCCATCTCGGTGTCGTTGGTGATTGCGCTGGAGAGTTTCGTCGGCGAAAAGGAACGTCACAGCCTCGAGCCGCTGTTGTCCACGCCGCTGTCGAACATGCAACTCTACCTCGGCAAGACGCTGGCGGCAATGTTGCCTCCGCTTCTGGCGTCGTACCTCGGCATCGGCGTCTACCTCGCCGGGCTGTACTTCACCATCGGTTGGACGCCGACCCCCATCCTGCTTGCCCAGATCGTCACACTCACCACCGTGCAGGCGATCGTCATGGTCAGCGCGGCAGTGGTGATCTCGTCGCAGACGACCTCCGTGCGCGCGGCGAATCTCCTCGCCAGTTTTGTCATCATCCCGATGGCCCTGCTCGTGCAGGGCGAGAGCCTGATCATGTTTTGGGGCGCCTACAACGTCCTGTGGTGGGTGATCGCTGGGTTGCTGCTCGTAGACGTTTTGCTCATCCGTATGGGTGTGCACCTCTTCAATCGCGAAGAACTTCTCGGCCGCGATATTGATGAACTCAACTTGTTGGCCGCGTGGCGCACGCTGAGGCGTGAATTTCTCGGCGCGGTCGATGTGGGAAGCCACAAAGGTGTCCCTTACAGGTTCGTGGACTGGTATCGTTTCGAGGTTGCCGGCGCGCTTCGCCGCATTGCCATCCCCTGCCTGTTTATGGCGCTGGCGCTCGCGGCGGGGATGATCGTCGGCGCGGTGGAGGCGCGCGCCTTTCCGTTGCCGGCGAATGCTATCCCGTTGAACTCGATTACCAACGATTTCACCGACCGGCTGGCGCGCTTCGGATTGTTCTCCGCGAATGGCGTCCTCTTCGTCGTGCTGCAAAACCTGAGGGCCGTGGCGCTGGCCACTCTGCTAGGCATCTTCAGTTTCGGCGTGATGGCCGTCGTCGCGCTCATGCTCCCGCTCGGGTTGGCCGGTTACTTCGCCGCTTCGGCCGGCGCGGCGGGCTACAGCCCGTGGCTGTTCCTCGCCGCGTTCGTTGTGCCGCACGGTATTCTGGAGATTCCGGCTGCCATTCTGATCGGCGGCGCAATACTGCGATTGGGGGCGAGTGTCGTCGCCCCGCCGCCGAACAAGTCGCTGAGCGAGGCCTGGCTGGCGGCGCTGGCCGATTGGCTCAAGATCGGCCTGGGCCTGGTCCTGCCGATGCTCGTGGGCGCGGCGCTGGTCGAAGTGTTGATCACGCCGCGCATCGTTCTGGCGGTGTTCGGCGATTGACGGTGACGCTCGGGCCGGAGCGGCGATGATGGCGAAACTCGTTGTGCTGGGGTCGGCTTTTGCCATCCCCGACGAAAATCACGAAAACACGCACTTCGCGCTGGTGGGCGATCACGGCATCGTGATGATCGATTGCGCCGCCAATCCGGTGGTGCGCCTCAAGCGGGCCGGCCTCGATTTCCAGCATCTCACCGATCTGATCCTGACCCACTTTCATCCCGATCACGTCTACGGCACTCCGCTGCTGCTGATGGACATGTGGCTGATGGGCCGCCAGTCGCCTCTGCGCGTCTACGGCCTGCACCACTGCCTTCAACGCATGGAAGATCTAATGATGGCGTTCCATTGGGACGAATGGCCCAATTTCTTTCCGATCGCTTTTCATCGTCTGCCGGAGCGCGAGAACATGCTCGTGCTCGACAATGCCGACTTCCGCATTATCTCGTCGCCGGTGAGGCACCTGGTGCCGACGATCGGTCTGCGTATTGAAAGCAAGACGAGCGGCAAAGTGATGGCCTATTCCTGCGACACCGAGCCGTGCCCCGAATTTCTGCGTCTGGCGGCCGGGGCCGATCTCATCCTGCACGAATCGGCCGGGGCTTCGGTGGGCCACAGCAGCGCGTCGCAGGCCGGGGGCATCGCTCGCGACGCGAAGGCCAAAGAGTTGTTGCTGATTCATTATGATGTGCTGCATGGCTCAACCGAGCGGCTGGTGGCGGAGGCGGCGGAAACTTTCGACGGGCCGATCAAGTTGGCCGAAGATTTCGACACGTACCAGCTGTAAACAAAAACGGCCTCGATGCTTCTCTCGGCCATCGAGGACGTTCGTGTTTGTTTTCAGTATGAGGCGGGGGCGACGCCGCAGGGGAGCGGGGAGACGCTCGACCGGAGTTCGTTACTTTCCGTCCCGTTTATCCTGAGAGAGTCGCTTGCACGTCGCGTGCAGGAAGTGGAACTCCCCGCGCGCCGGCATCAGATCGAAGACCTCTACCACCTCGAATTCCTCGCTGCCCAATTGCACCCGGTCGCCGATCTGAGGCGGGGTAACCGCGTTCACGATTGCCCCGGGGTGATCTCCCGACTGCACGACGTAAGAAATCTTGTAAACCACATTCCACCTTTCGTGAGGCAGGCCGTTATTTCAACCCTCATCGCCGGGAGAGATTGCGGTGGCGCAACTTGAACGACAGATCGGCGGCCAGGTTGCGCATCACCGCGTAGCCGATCTTCGTGTCGCCGTCGCACAGGGCATTGAAGGCGTCGCGGCCGATCGCGTCCACCACCGTGCGCTCCGTCACCGATCGCACGGTGGCCGAGCGGGCGCCGCGATCCACCAGCGCCATTTCGCCGAAGACCTGTCCCGCGCCGAGATTCACCACCGCCTTCGGCGCATCCGGCCCATCGCCGCCCTGGCCGACCACGACCTCGACAAAGCCCTCCCGGACGATGTACATTTTGTCGCCGGCGTTGCCCTGCGAGAAGATGACTTCGCCCTTGCCGAAGGTTTCTTCGTTGCAGATGGCCGCGAGGCGGGCCAACTCCTTGCCGTCCAACCCGTCGAACAGTTCGACGCCTTTGAGCAGGTGAACCAGTTCCATAGGCCGACCTTCTCCCTTCGTCCTTAACCATTTTACAGCGGATAGGGGGCGGGCGCAACCGGGCCGGATTTGGGCTTCCGGCAGACAAGGTGAGCTACACCTTCTTGTTTTGCTTAAGGACGACCTGCGCGGCGTGGTAGCCGCACATGCCGTGCACGCCACCGCCGGGCGGCGTGGAGGACGAGCAGAGGTAGAGACGTTGTGATGGGAGACGTTCCAGTGGAACGTCTCTACGGGTGGGGATCGCATACGGCACGAGGCTCAACGCGGGCCGCGTATAGAGTTGCCAGATGTCCTGCACGCCGCCATTGATGTCGCCGCCGATGTAGTTAGCGTTGTAGCGTTCCATCTCGACTGTCGTCTTGACACTGCGGGCCAGGATGCGGTCGCGGAAGCCCGGGGCGAAGCGCTCGATCTGATTCTCGATCCGCTCGGTCATGTCGAACGTCGAGCCGGCCGGCACGTGGCAGTAGGCCCACGCGGTGTGCTGGCCCTCCGGGGCGCGTGTCGGATCGAAAAGGCTGTGCTGCGCCAGCAGAACGTATGGCCTCTCCGGCTGCTCTCCTCGCCACACCGCGCGCTCCGAGGCTGCGATCTCATCCAGCGTTCCTCCCAAATGCACCGTAGCGGCGCGCGCGCATTCCGCCGCTTTCCACGGGATCGGCCCATCGAGCGCCCAATCCATTTTGAAAACGCCGACGCCGTAGCGGTAGCCCTCGGGCAGCCGATGACCGGCGATGCGAAGCAATTGGCGCGGCGTCACGTCAAAGAGAACCTCGCGAGCCGGCGGCAGTTCGTCAATGGACTCGACTCGCTTGCCCGTGACAATCTCGCCGCCGAGCGATCGCAGATAGGCCGCCAGCGCGTCGGCGATCTTCTGCGATCCGCCGCGAGCCATCGGCCAGCCGACGGCGTGCGCCGTCGCGCCGAGCGTGAGTCCGAACGCGGCGGTCAGCGGCTGGTCGAGCGACATCATCGAGTGCGCGGCCATCCCGGCGAAGACAGCGCGGGCGCGCTCGCCTCTGAAAAGAATCTTTGCCAGCGCGCGCGCCGGAAAGACGGCAGGCAAGCCAAAACGGGTGAGGGCGATGGGATGGCGCGGCGGAAGCGGCAGGGGGCCGAGCAGATCGACCGCGAGTTTGTCCCAATCCGCAACGAGCG
This sequence comes from Chloroflexota bacterium, assembly GCA_016200785.1. GTDB lineage: Bacteria > Chloroflexota > Anaerolineae > Anaerolineales > JACQED01 > JACQED01. The sequence goes on along the minus strand of JACQED010000614.1, from coordinate 2,358 downwards.
GCGACATCAATCTGCGATAGGCGGCGGCGTCGCGGCCAAGCGTCTCGCTTGTCGCCTCGACCGATCGCTCGACGACGACCGCCGTGCCGTCGTCCAGCGGGTGCGCGATTGACGCCGGTGGGTAGATCCATTCCAGCCCGTATTCGGCCAGCGGCAACGTACGGAAGAACGGCGAGGCGACGGCGAGGGGATGGATGGCCGAGCAAACGTCGTGAGTGAAGCCGGGCAGAGTCAACTCGGCCGATCGCGTCCCGCCGCCGACGGTGTCGTTGGCTTCGAAGACGGTGACCGAAAGGCCAGCGCGGGCCAGCGTGATCGCGGCGGCGAGTCCGTTCGGGCCGGAGCCGACGACGAGGGCGTTATGCAAGGATGAAGGCGGAGGGCGGAAGGATGAAGAGTCGCGCTTCATCCTTCATCCCCCATCCTTCTGCCTTCGAAAGATGTTCCCCACCAACTGCCCCGGCATGCCCAGCGCGGTGCGGATGGCGGCGTTGTGCCAAATGTTCTTAACTTGCGACCACTGCCAGCGCGAGTCCACGCAAGTTTTGAACATCTGCACCTGCCCCTCGACGCCGAAGTGCGCGGCCAGCGACCTCAGCGTGTGATGCCAGAAGTCTTCCTGCACTTTGTGGGCAAACAGCATGAAGCCGATCTCGTACATCGGGTCGTTGGCGCGGGCGATGGATTGGACTTGAGCGACCGCGGCCCCGTCCTCTTCGTAGGCGCTGAAAGTGATCCAGCCGGACTCCATGTGACCCTGCGGCGTCATGAGAGTGAACGACTCGTCGTCGGCGTAAAGCACCAACATGCCGGTGGAGAGCGGCATGCCGCCGGGCATCGAGAGGTTGAGGACGGCGACTTCGCCTGGCTTGATGCCGGTGAGCGGCGCGTAGAATTTGTTGCCAGCCGGCCAGAACTTCGGGAAGTTTTCCTTCCACGTTTTGATCACATCCGTCGGGGCCGCCTTCGATCCGCTCAGGCGCACGCGATACGTTTTCTGCCACAACTGGCCGAAGCCTTGCAATGGGCCGACCACCTGCCGGCCTTCGACGTTCAAGTTGATCGCGCCCGCCGGCACGTCCGACACTTTCAATTTTGAGACCGGCTGTGCCCAATGCGCTTCTTCGCGGGTTTTGACATCGGGTGTGGTGGACATGATTTGCCTCTTTCGTAGACGGCGGTCAGCGGTCGGCTGCCCGTTGCCGGCCATCAGCCAACTGCGGCCAACGCCTCGGCCTCGGTGCCGTAAATGCCGATGGCCTCGTTGAGCCGGGTGAGTTCGAAGATCTGCCGGTAATGCTCGCTCAACCCGCAGGCCAGCAGGCGCTGTTTCTGGCGATTGACGCGGATGAGCAGGGTGACCAGCAGTCCGATGCCGCTGCTGTTCATGTACTCCAGACCGCCGAAGTTCAGGATGATGGCCCGCGCGCCTGCGGTGCTGGCCTGAGTGTAGGCGTCCATCAGCGCGTTCTCGGCGGCGGCGGTGACTTCACCGTGAATGTCAACGACGCTGGCGGCGTCGTTCGCTTTACGAACGCTCATCGTTGCTTTTGCCTGTGACATGGTGTCTTCTCCTTTGCTTTCTTCAATCGGCGCGGTGGTTGATGATGCGTCACGCTTGAAACGCGAAACGTGAGTTCACGTATCACGTTTCACTTTTCACTCCTCCCAACGCGCTGACTTCGTCGGCGTACATGCTCATGAAGTCGGACAGCCGGGTGATTTTGAAAATCTCGACGTAGTGATCGCTCAGGCCGCAGGTGAGCAGGCGGCGGCCCGACTTTCGCGCCTGCGCCAACAGGCCGACGATCAATGCGATGCCAGTGCTGTTGATGTAGTCCACCCGGCTGAAGTTGAGCAGGATTGACTCCGGCTTGCCGCTGTTGCCTTCCGCGTACGCCCCGTTCAAGGCTTCTTCGGCGAACGAGTTGATTTCGCCGATGAGGTCTATGACGACCGCGCCGGATTGCCGGCGGACTTTCGCTTCAAAGTGGTTGTCTGCCACGGTTATTCTCCTTCCCGGAGCACGATCAATTCGACCGTGTGGTGAGTGGCATCACTGGTGACGTGCATCTGGTCCACCATTTTCTCAATCAGGAAAAGCCCCCAGCCGCGCGGCGTTTGCAAGCCGGCCAATTTGGCGTCGAGATCGGGGGTTTGGGCTTCGGGAATCGGCTGGCTGCCGCCCTGGTCGGTGATGCGCACCGAGATCGCCGAGTTCGAGACGCGCAATTCGATACTCACCGGCACGTCGGCCTGATTCTTGTTGCCGTGCTCGATGGCGTTCATCGTGGCCTCGGCCACCGCTGTCTTGAGGCGCTCCAGGCGCTTCGCCGGCAGGTCAAGTTCCCCGGCCGC